>NZ_JBXWSB010000052.1:0-30124 GCF_059613205.1 Ruegeria sp. BHSB064 | reverse complement strand
AACCAAAACGCCCGGCCATTTCCATCAGGCGCACGGCCTTGCGATACCCTTCTGGCCGGGCCATGCCGAAATTACGCTCAATCCGCGATTTGGTGTCCGAGCCTTTTTCGTGCCCAATCACCATCACCGGCTGATCGTTGAATCGTGCCAGGCCACCAATCACGGCCAGATCGTCGGCGAAGTTACGGTCTCCTGCCAGCGGCGTGAATTCAGTGAAAAGCGCATCCACATAGTCGTTGCAATGCGGACGTTCCGGGTGACGCGCCACCTGACATTTCCGCCAGGGGGTCAGATCGGCATAAAGCTCGTCCAGCAGCTTGGAGGCTTTGGCGTCCAGAGCGGCCGCTTCTTCGGCCACGTCCATTTCTTCGTTTGCACGGGCCAGCGCGCGCAGCTCTTCAGCTTTGCCTTCAATCTCTGCCAGCGGTTTTTCGAAATCCAGATACTGGGTCATGACGCCTCACTTGCGCGAATTTTCATAGCTATATGCCGTTGGCTGGCCTCAGATGCAACTAGATGGCATTCCAGAGCGTATTTTCATGCTGAAAGTTATTGATGATATTGTGAAATTCGTTGAGTCGGCTATTCGCGGGGCTGTCCTTCTTCTACAAGTCGCCTTGGTTTTGCTGCTGATGGCAATCCTGTGGTTTTATGGTTCCATCGCTTGGAAACTCCACAGGTCGTCATTGGCAGAGGCCGAACGGATCGCAGCATGCCACTTTGTGCCCAGGATCGTCGTCGAAGTTGGTGCTCAGAGGCTGGAGTTCAAAGCGAGCCGTGTTTTGAATATCAATCTCAAAGACGGTCGTCGTTTAGCAGGGGAATTGGTTGAGCGAGATGGCGTCATACAACAAGTATTTTGTATGAAAGAAGACGATCCAGAGGTATTGGTCGCATACGGTTTTAGGCACGCGAATCCATCCAACTTTAACGACTTTTTGCTTCGAGAGGGGTTTGAGGCAACGAAATTTGGTTTTTTCAGAGTTGGCCGTCTCAATTCGGATGCGAAATTTCAGCCTTCGCTAAATGTGCCGTTCAAAGCAACAAATGATGGTCAAATGAAAGTTGTGAATGTACGCGGCGACCTGCTTCTACAGAAAATGCTGCAGACGAATGGCATGACTGAAGAAGGCTTTGGTTTGTTAGCTCATTGCTCCAAGCTTCAAGAAAGAAGAGCTTGGGTGTGCAGACTATATATTCAGGACTACGAACTTGGCTTTGGTTATCAGATGGCAAGCCTTTTGGTCGAAGGGGAGGAAAACTTCCTGATTGATCCTGTGCGTGTGCGTGAGGCTAGCCTCAAAGCGGCGTCAAAAGTGCGTGCCATTGTCTCAGATTCATTCGTTTCAGGACCTTAACTTCCTGCTCCTGATGCAACTCAGCAAGATTTGTGGGCTCGGGATATGCGACTACGGATTGGCAGCAAGAAGGAACGACACGGATGCCCACCAGCTATGAAGACCGCGTGTTGCGCGTATTGGCGTATATCCATGACAACCCCGCCGGGGACCTGTCTTTGGATGCGCTTGCCGACGTAGCGGCGATGTCACGGTTTCACTGGCACCGTGTGTTTCGCGCCCTGACCGGCGAAACCTGTGCACAGGCGGTGCGTCGTGTGCGCCTGCACCGGGCGGCCACTTGGCTGGTGCGTACGGATCGGGCAATCTCGGACATTGCGTTGTCCGTGGGCTATCCTAATCCAAGTTCTTTTGCGCGCGCCTTTTCCGAGGCTTATGGCAGCAGTCCCGCTGCCTTTCGCAAGGCGGGCCAATTTCTGCCCGCTCATCCAGATTTCAAAACCGGAGGATATCCGATGCATCCTGTTACCACGCGTACTGAACCCGCCCGCCGCGTTGTCGCGCTGCCGCACAAAGGGGCCTATTCCGAGATCGGCAAAAGCTTTGAAGCGTTTGGGGCCATGTGCGAATCCCGCCAGCTTTGGCCGCAGGTTGGTCCAGTGCTCGCGTTGTACCTTGATAGCCCCGATGACGTGCCAGAGGATCAACTGCGCAGTTATGCAGGGGCTGAGTTCCGGGGTGCAGAAACCCCTGAAGGACTGGACGAACTATCGATTCCCGGCGGTAAGACGGCTGTGCTGACCTATAAAGGGCCATATTCAGGGATCGGCGCTGCTTATCACAGCTTGTTCGGCAATTGGTTGCCGGAGTCTGGTGAAGAACCCGCGGATCAACCTTGTTACGAGATTTACCTCAACGATCCGCGCGAAACAGCGCCCGAGGATTTGCTGACCGAAATCTGCTTGCCTTTGAAGTGATCTATGACGAGTCGACAGCGTTCGTCCGGGGTCCTGTCCATTTCTCTTCATTGAAGGCGCTGGCCTTTGAATGCGAAACAAAGAGGCACGGCTAAGGGGCGTTCTTAAGGCTTGTACCGATTGATCAGTCGCTTGTCCCTGAGCCTCCGGTCTTACGATGGTCTGCCGCGCGGATACGATCCATCAGGGATTCGTTCCATTCCAGATTTTCTTCAGGTGAGGCCAGCGGATTGGCCTGATCGACCTCCAACAGAAAAGTCGCGTGCATCGGCATCAAGCCATCCACGACCACCATCTTCTCTTCTGAGGGTGCAATCGACAGCACCCCGGTCAAACGTACCGGTTCGTGGTAGTAGGTCGGTGCCCAGTCGCCGTTCAGCAGCACGCGGATCATCTGGTTTGGCGGTGGTGGGGGCCTGTGGCTACACATTCCAGGCTCGGGCACCAGATAAGCGACAGGATGACCATCCGCGTCTGGCGGCGCTGGAATTGCAAAACCATCCAGGGTGATGGTTTGACCATCATGCAATGGATTCCCAGCTGTTCCCGCAACTGTGCGCCGCTGGACGACGGCCTTGCGCTGGTTCAGCATCCAGTCGACGTCAATTTGATCTTGGGCCAGTGCGGCTTCCGTTTCGTTCAACAACTCTTGCCACTTAGCGCGTTCCTCGTCGCTGCCAGAACTGTGTTGCAACCTGACTCGCAGGCGAACGGCAAACTGTAGATCGTCCAACTGTTCGGGGCTGAGGTCGCGAAAAGGGTCTTCAAATACCTGCGCAGAAGGGTCGGGAAGGTCCGACCACCCTAGCGCAATTCCGGATGCCGCTAACGAGGTCTGCGTTGTCAGGGCCAGCGCGGCCACGGTTGCACATCTGAGCCAGTTCCGCATGTACCTTCTCCAAAAACAATCAGCGCTTGGCTAGGCTAGGCCATTCCAACGCAGTCTTGTAGGCCGCTTTGCAATTTGTGATGGTGCTTTGAACACGCGCAAGTTTTGGTCGAGCGTCGGAGCTTCTAAGTATCACTTTGATATTAATTGGGAAAATTCTTTCAAACCGGCAAACGAGGGGAAAGTGCCTAGAACCCTTTGTCGCTGCAGCAAAACTTCGGATGTGCCTCACGGAGTTGTGATTCACATATGCAACATTCTCGTGAATGCTGCAATTCCGTCTCTTTTCCGCCGAAATTTGTGCTGATAAGCGTTGGAATAAGTGTTGGGGTGGTAAAAAGTGCGAGTGGGCAGATGAGAGCCGGTACAAACGGTCAAATAGCCATTTCATGGAAACAAACAGAGCTTGATGAGCTCGAGTCACCGCCTTGGGCTTTTCTGGTCGTTGGAGCGGCTTGGTCCTGGCGCGGTCAGGCCGTGTTTCTGAGCGAAGACATCGAACAGGCAATTGAGCGATCCGGCAGCGCAGGTGCGGTCACGTCTGTGACGAAGGATCGGTTTGCCGTTGTCCGCGATGTTGCCGGAGATGTGTGCGGCTCAGTCGTGTTGACCAATGGTGCACAGCGGTTCAGAGCGGATCTGGTCGTACAAGAAGGCGAAATTGACCCGACATTTGTCTTTACTGACGGATGTCCGCCACGAGATCAGGCTTTCTGGATCAGCGAAGTAAATGATTTTGCTGCATCGACATTTGCACAACCCGCTCATGATGCGAAAGTTGTCAGCTTTCCAAGTCAGGTCGCAGCGCGGCAGACCTGAGCCCAATCGCTATCCGGCTTTCCGCTGGCCAGTCTCGGGCATCACGCGTTCGGTGCATTTGCCCCTAGCTACTTTCCTTTCTGATTTCGCTTATTGACTCTGTGAATTCTGCGGATATAAGCGCGGCTTCATTGGTGTTGGTGGCCCCCGCAAGGGGATGCCTGTCATGGGGGAAACCTCAAGAGGACAACGCCCTTCATAGTGGCCTGTTAGGGCCTCGACCTAAACGAAGGAGATCAGCCGTGACCAAACGCACGTCTGCCAAGTACAAAATCGACCGCCGGATGGGCGAAAACATCTGGGGTCGTCCGAAATCCCCGATCAACCGTCGTGAATATGGCCCCGGCCAGCACGGCCAGCGCCGCAAGGGCAAACTGTCGGACTTCGGTCTGCAGCTGCGCGCCAAACAGAAGCTGAAAGGCTACTATGGCGACCTGACCGAGAAGCAGTTCCGCCGCATTTATGCCGAAGCCGAGCGTGTCAAAGGCGACACCGGTGAAAACCTGATCGGTCTGCTGGAGCGCCGCCTGGACGCCGTTGTCTACCGCGCCAAGTTCGTACCGACCGTCTTTGCTGCACGTCAGTTCGTGAACCACGGCCACGTCAAGGTGAACGGCAAGCGGGTCAACATCCCCAGCTACCGCGTCAAAGAAGGCGACGTGATCGAAGTGCGCGACAAGTCCAAGCAACTTGCCATTGTTCTGGAAGCTGCTGCTTTGGCCGAGCGTGATGTTCCGGATTACATCGACGCCGACCACTCGAAAATGACCGCGACTTTCGTGCGCGCACCGGGCCTGAGCGATGTACCTTATCCGGTGATGATGGAGCCGAACCTGGTCGTCGAATTCTACGCGAAGAACTAATCTTTGCCGACACCAAGAATTTCGAGGCCGCGCAATCTGCGCGGCCTTTTTTTATGCTGCACTTTGCGTTCCGATATCCTGCCTTGGGGAAACACCAAATTTGCGGGAATATTCTCGGCTGAACTGGGTCGGGCTTTCATATCCCACGTCAAAGGCCGCCTGCGATACGCTTGCCGCGCCGTGCGACAAAATCCGCCGCGCTTCGAGCAACTTGAGGTCTTTCTGATATTGCAGCGGAGATTTGGCCGTCACTGATTTGAAATGAGCGTGGAAGGCTGAAACGCTCATCCCAGCGGTTTGCGCAAGGTCAGATACCGGCAGTGGGGTTCGAAAACCTGCGCGGATAACGTCAATCACCCTTGCGATCCGGCTTGCGGCGCTGTCGCGCCACAACATTTGCCGCAGCATTCCACCGTGATCAGCTTGCAGCAGCCGGTAATGAACCTCGCGGCTGATCATCGGCGCCAAAACCTGCGTGTCCATCGCATTCTGACTGGCGCGAAACAGGCGGGTCATGGCATCGATAAGATCAGGCGTGGCTTTGGATGCAGAAAGGCTTTGTGCCGGTTCGTGTGCCACAGGAGCAGAGCCGACTTCATCGTACAAGCCCCGCAGGATGGATAAGTCGAGTGAGAAGACAAGCCCGACATACGGTTTCTGCCGGCTCGCTTCAGTAACAGCGGCCAAGACCGGGACGGAATGACTGACGATCAAAGAGTCGCCTGCTCCGAATTGGACCAGCCGATCTCCGATGCGTGTTTCCTTCTTCCCTTGTAGAACTAGGCAGACAATGGGTTCATAAACCTGCGCCTCAATGGGTTTGGTTCTGACGTCATGCAGCAGGCCAAACCCTTCCAATCTGGTTGCGTAAAACGGTGCGCTTTCTGGCTGTCCGTCTGCGGCTTTGCAAATTTCGGTGATCAGATCAAACGTCATGCTGTAGCGCCTTTTGGTTATGCTCAGCATAGTTATTGGGGCGCGCTCGCACCATGGAAAATCCGAAGCTTTGGAGAATCAGGCAGAAGTTGAGGAGGATCCGGCAGGTACTTCGCGGCGTGCGGAGCTATTTGTCTCTCAGGCTTATCATTGCGGAGAAAGACTATGGCACAGACCATCCTCATCACCGGCGCATCGTCGGGTATCGGCAAAGTCACGGCAGAACTGTTTCAGAAGCAAGGTTGGAACGTCATTGCAACAATGCGCAGCCCGGAAAAGGAAACCGAGCTATCGCAGTTGGAAAACGTTCTGGTCACGCGTCTGGACGTAACCGACGAAGCTTCGATCGCAACGGCCGTGGCAGAGGGGATAACGCGGTTCGGCCAGATTGATGCTTTGCTGAACAATGCGGGGTATGGGGCTTATGGGCCGTTGGAGGCGTTCCCGATGGATCGCATTCGCCGTCAATTCGACACCAACGTCATTGGTCTGCTGGCCGTAACCAAAGCGGTATTGCCGCATATGCGGGCAAACGGCTCTGGCTGCATTGTGAACATTTCTTCCATCGGCGGGCAGATCACGTTCCCCTTGGGGGCGCTGTATCACGGCACGAAGTTTGCAGTCGAAGGTCTGTCAGAGTCTCTGCACTACGAACTCGTTGCGGCTGGCATTAAGGTCAAGATTGTCGAGCCTGGGCTGATCGCAACAGATTTCGGTGGTCGTTCGTTTGATTTCGTCAATGATGAAAGCATGACGGAATATCAGCCCGTGGTTCAGGCCCTTTTCGGCACCTGGGGTTCTGAAGAGATGGCATCGCGCACCTCGCCGCCCAGCGTCGTGGCAGACGTGATCTGGGAAGCAGTGTCCGATGGTACTGACACGTTGCGGTATCGCGCGGGCGAAGATGCGGTCGAATATCTCGACAACCGCAAGGCACTGGACGATGCAACCTTCATCGGTGGTATGAAAACGATGCTCGGGTTGGTCTGAGGTTTAAATCGGCAGCGGTCGCCCTTCGGCGATCGCTTCCATCGCGAAATACGAGGTGACACTGTCCAGTTCGACCTTTTCGATCAGGCGTTGGTAGACCTTGTCATAAGACGCCATGTCTTCGGTAACGACCTTCAACTGGTAATCGTAATCGCCGCCAATGCGATGAAAATCCACGACTTCCGGGATGGTCAGAACATGGCTGCGAAACGTCTGAAGCCATTCGACCGAATGATGCCGCGTGCGCAGCATGACAAAGACCACAAGGCTCAGCCCTAGTTTCTCGCGTGCGATACGGGCGGTGGATCCAGTCAGGACGCCATTTTCATTCAGGGCCTTCAATCGCCGCCAGCAGGCGTTTTGAGAAAGACCAACGCGATCCGCCAGTTCCCGTTGGGACAGGGTAGCGTCCTTTTGCAGCTCTTTCAGAATGCGCGTGTCAATTTGATCTAATTTTGAAGCCATATCTGATCATATGACACAAAATTTTCGAAATCTACGCAAAGATAGGTGAAGTTTCTCCGGCATAAATAAATCACATTGGGTGGGCAGTTAGGAGCCTTTGCCATGACCCTGTCCAAATTTCGTGCGGATCTTTGTTCCACCACTCACAAGTCCAACCTGCGCGATGGGCTGATCGGAGAAAACGTTCTGATCCCGGGTCTGCTTGGGGACGTACCGCTTGTTTATGCGGATTACGTCGCTTCGGGCCGTGCATTGCGGCAGGTCGAAGACTATGTCGCGCAGCATGTGTTGCCGTTCTACGCGAACAGCCATACCGAGGCCTCCTACTGCGGATCCTATATGACACGTCTGCGCCGAGAGGCGCGGGACGAGATAGCCCGCCTAGTTGGCGCGAGGGGAGAAGACGCGGTGATCTTTACCGGGTCCGGTGCCACGGCGGGGCTCAACCGGTTGGTCAGTTTGATGGGAGTGGAAGAGGCTGACCAGCCGGTTGTTTTAATCGGACCGTATGAACACCATTCAAACATTCTGCCTTGGCGCGAGAGCAAGGCGCAGGTCATCGAAATCCCTGAAGGCGAAGGTGGGGGTGTAGATCTGCAAGCGCTGGAATCTGTTCTCAAGGCACATGCAAATGCCGATCTGTTAATCGGGTCATTCTCGGCGGCGTCCAACGTGACAGGCATTATCACGGACCCTGATCCCGTAACCCGGTTGCTCAAGGCGCATGGTGCGCTGGCCGTTTGGGATTACGCTGGTGGAGGGCCGTACTTGCCGATGGACATGGGCCCTTCGGATGCACGAAAAGATGCGATCGTGGTTTCACCGCATAAATTCCCAGGAGGACCGGGCGCGTCAGGTGTTTTGGTCGTAAACCAAACCGCAGTAAAGCGGACCTGCCCAAGCTGGCCCGGTGGTGGCACCGTCAGTTTTGTATCGCCCTGGCGCCACGATTACAGCGCCGATCTGTCAACGCGGGAAGAGGCTGGAACGCCCAATGTGATCGGAGACATCCGTGCGGCGCTGGCATTTATCGTGAAGGATGTCGTCGGAACAAAGGAAATTGCCGAGCGCGAGGCGCAGTTCAACCAGATGGCTCTGGAAGGTTGGCAGGACAACCCGAACCTGACTTTGCTTGGGATCGAGAACCCGCATCGTTTGCCGATCTTCTCGTTCCTTGTCCGCGACAACGCTGGACAGCCGGTGCATCAGCAGCTGTTCACCCGGATGCTCAGCGACATCTATGGTATTCAGGCCCGTGGTGGCTGCGCCTGCGCAGGGCCATACGCGCATCGCTTGCTGGGTATTGATCGTAAAGCCTCAGACGCGTTGCACGCGGCCTTGTCTGCGGGGGAAGAGATGAAGAAGCCCGGCTGGGTGCGGCTGAATTTCTCGTATCTGATGAGCGAGGAAACGGTACAGTTCATCATCGATAGCGTCAATGACCTGTCCCGCCGGACCGAGGAATTCGCGCAGTACTACGATGCCGACCCGGCGACCGCGCGCTTCAAAGCCGCATGATGGAATTGCCGCTTTTCTCAACCCGTTGAGACAGGTATGAGAGGCCCATTCAACGGAGCCTCTCAATGACCAAGATCACCCCTCAACCCGGCATTATGGACATCGCGCTCTATCAGGGCGGCCAGTCGCATGTGGCCGGGGTGGAGCACGTGATCAAGCTGAGCTCGAACGAAAACCCGTTCGGGCCAAGCCCCAAGGCGATTGAGGCGGTACGCGACAGCGCTGCCACGTTGCATCGCTATCCCAGCACCGACCACGCAAGCCTGCGCGCGGCCATCGGCGCGCGCCACGGGCTGGATCCGGCGCGTATCATCTGCGGTGTCGGCAGCGACGAGGTGCTGCAATTCATCGCTCAGGCTTATGCGGGGCCGGGGGATGAGGTGGTCTATACCGAGCACGGGTTTTCGATGTACCCGATCATCGCCCGCATGGCGGGCGCGACGCCGGTCATGGTGGCCGAGCGCGACCGCAAGGTGGATGTGGATGCCATTTTGTCGGCAGTGACAGGGCAGACGCGGATTGTGTTCGTCACCAACCCGGGCAATCCGACCTCGACCATGATCTCGAATGACGAACTGGAACGGCTTGCACAGGGGCTGCCTGACACATGCCTGATGGTTCTGGACGGGGCCTATGCCGAGTTTGTGGATGGGTTCGACGGCGGTGCATCGCTTGTGGACGCCTATGAGAATGTCATCATGACCCGGACTTTTTCCAAAGTGTACGGGCTGGGTGGAATGCGGGTTGGCTGGGGCTATGCGCACCAATCGATCATCGACGTGCTGAACCGCGTTCGCCAACCGTTTAACCTGTCACTCACCGCCTTGGCAGCGGCTGAGGCTGCGGTGAACGATGTCGAGTTTCTGACCTTCTGCCAGTCTGAGAACGCGCGCCTGCGTGTGTGGTTGGCAGAGGAGCTTGCCAAGATCGGTGTGCCTTCGGACCCGTCCTGCACCAATTTCATCCTTGCGCGGTTTGCTGACAGGGCTGAGGCCGAAGCCTGTGACGACTACATGAAAACCCAAGGTTTGATTGTCCGCCGAGTTGCGGGCTACAACCTGCCGAACGCCTTGCGGATTACCGTGGGCGACGAAGAAGCCTGCCGCCGAGTGGTTGCGGCGATCACTGCATTCAAGAAGGGCGCAGCATGAGCCAGATTTACGACCGTGTTGCGCTGATCGGGCTGGGCCTGATTGCTTCGTCCATGTTCTGGGCCATCAAAAGGGCAGGGCTGGCCGGTGAAGTCACAGGCTATGCCCGATCCGAGGCCACGCGGGACACTGCGCGCAGGATCGGACTTTGCGACCGCGTGTGCGATACCGTGCAAGAGGCCGTTGAGGGTGCCGATCTGGTTGTCCTCTGTGTCCCGGTCGGGGCGATGGGGGCTGTCGCAGAAGAGATTGCACCCGTTTTGAAACCCGGCGCGACAGTATCGGATGTTGGATCGGTCAAGCGCCACGTGATAGACGCTGTGCAGCCGCACATCCCCCAAGCCGTGCATTTTATCCCGGCACACCCGTTGGCAGGGACCGAACACTCCGGCCCGGAATCTGGATTTGCAGAACTGTTTGACAACCGCTGGTGTCTGGTGGTCCCGGTCGAGAACTCGAACCCCGAGGCGATTGCCCGCCTGCGTGCGTTGTGGGAAGGCATGGGGTCAAATGTCGATGAGATGGACGCAGATCACCATGATCTGGTGCTGGCCGTGACCTCTCATGCGCCGCACCTGATTGCCTATACAATGGTTGGCGTGGCAGACGACCTGCGACGCGTAACCGACAGTGAAGTCATCAAGTATTCGGCCGCCGGTTTTCGGGACTTCACCCGCATTGCAGCATCCGACCCGACCATGTGGCGGGATGTTTTCCTGTCCAACAAAGACGCGACGCTGGAAATCCTGGGCCGTTTCACCGAAGAGCTGTTCGCGCTGCAACGGGCCATACGGACCAGTGACGGAGAGCATTTGTTTGACTACTTCACCCGCACCCGTGCTATTCGTCGCGGCATTATCGATGCGGGGCAGGACACGGACGCTCCGGACTTCGGACGAGGAAAAGCGGGTTCATGAAATTGCGCTGGAGGCACTTTCTGATCGGGGTTATGGCCGCTGCGGCTATGACGTCACAGGCTGCGCCTCTGGAACAATCCCTTGTACCTTTGAAGCGTCCGGCGTTGGACCAGACAGCTTTGCCAGCTGCTTCTCAACCCACTGTGCGGCCGGTGCCTCGTCCGATCGCGCCGCAGGTCACAGCCGCCGCAATACGCCCGTCGGATGTACCGCTCAGACCCTTGATGCGCCCCAAATGGCTGGAGCAAGAGGTGCTGTTCAAAAAGCGTAAGCTGCGCAAAAGCTCGGTTTGCGGTGACATCGCCATTCAGGGCAAGCCCGTGGGCCGCGTTGGCAGTAAGAATTCAGCTTGTGGTGTCAAGGATGCGGTACAGATCACCTCGGTCTCGGGCGTCGTGCTCAGCCGTCCTTCGACAATGGACTGCGGCACTGCGATTGCGCTGAACAAATGGGTCGAAAAAACGGTCAAGCCTACCTTCAAACGTCGTGGTCCTGTGATCGAACTACAAGTGGCTGCCCACTACGCCTGTCGGACGCGTAACAATCGAAAAGGCGCGCGAATCTCTGAACATGGCAAGGGGCGCGCGATCGATATTTCTGGGTTCAAAATGGCGGACGGAGAAGTGGTGACCGTTCTGGACGGTTGGCGCAAGAACCCCTCGCAGAAACAACTTAAGAAAATCTGGCGCGGCGCATGTGGGCCATTTGGTACCGTTCTGGGTCCGAATTCAGACCGCTATCACCGGGATCATTTCCATCTGGACACGGCCCGCTATCGCAGCGGACCTTACTGCCGCTAACGCAGGATCAGGCGTGGGGCAAGCCCCAAGGGCAATGGTCCAAGTGCCACAAATCCGTCGCGGAAATTCAGCTGCAAGTCCAGTGCATTCGGGTTCCCACCCAGCCCTGCCATAAAGTTGAGCGCGCGCGTAACCGGATCGACGGCCTGATCCGGCAGGGCACCCGCCGCATTGGCCATGGCAATCATGTCCCGCCAGTTTTCCGCTTTGACCGCTATCTCTCCGGTTGGGATTCCTTGCGCATCCACATCCAGCGCACCGGTCGCAAACAGCCTGAGCCCACCCCATTTGGCCTCAGCGAGCTTAAGGTCGATCCTGACCGGTTGAGGGCGGCCCTGTTCCAGCGCGGACCGGTCCCAGGGTTTGTCGAATGTCGCCACCATATCCAGTTCCAGCGTGTCGAAAGACTGCGGTAACGAAGTGGCGGATTCCATAAGGTTGCGCAGGTCATCGCCGGGCGTGAAGCCATCCACACGAACTGCCATGTTATAAGCCTCGGGCGCGGCAGTTTGTTCCATCAACAGCTCAAGCGTTCCGCCTGCGGCCAGAGCCTGCGCGTTCTCGGTGACAGACCAAGGGCCTGCGGTCAGCGCCATTTTTTCCAAAACCAGCGCTACACCGGGCCGCAATTGCAAGTGCGCCTGCAGGGCATCTGCCTTGATCGTTGCGGTCTGGTCAAAGTAAGACAGGCGCTGTGGTGTATCGGCAAAGCGCAGGATCTGACGTCCGGGCCAGATCGCGGGGTTTTCAAATTCAATCCAGTCCGCGCTCCAGGCGGTGCCCGTTGCCGGATCGGCGAGGGCTGGGTTGTTCAACCGTGTCATGTGATGGGTTGGATAGCCCGCCGTGGCAACGTCCGAGAACTCCGCTTGCCAGCCCAGCTCTTGCTGCTGATCAAACCAACCGGTGATGGCATTGCGCAACCCATATCCGGCAATGAACCAATAGGCGCTCCACAGAACGGCGATAAAGATGAACACTCGTAATAGACGGCGCATGAGCTTTGGCCCTTTTTCCTGCCTTGGATTTGATGTTTATAGGCCGAAACAGGCAAGGACCAGTGCAATGACGATGTGGGTATTCGGATATGGATCGCTGCTGTGGAATCCGGGCTTTCCCGTGGCGCGCAGCGAACGTGCGACGTTGCATGGGTTTGCCCGATCCTTCTGCATGAGCTCGATCCACCATCGGGGCACCGAGGATAAACCGGGTCTGGTGCTGGCGCTGGACGAGCAGGCAAACGCAAATTGCACCGGTCTGGCCCTGGCGGTTGAGGCTGGCCACGAAGATCGCACCCTGCACGAGCTGCGCGAAAGAGAGTTGATTTCTTCAGCCTATGTCGAGCGGATGCTGGATGTGCAACTGGAAACCGGCGATATCGTAAACGCCGTGACCTACGTGATCGATGCAGACCACGTCCAGTATTGCGGTGGAATGCCGCTTGAGAAACAGGCTCAGATCATCGCCCACGCCGTTGGTGGGCGTGGTCCTAACGACGAATACCTGTACAATACAGCCGAACATCTGGCCGAGATCGGGCTGAGAGATCCCGATCTTGAGTGGTTGGCGCAACGGGTGCGCAGCATCACCGCATAAACTCTTGGCGTCACCCGCGGATTTTCGCTAGATTCGACGCAGAGCAGGCAAAGACCGGGAACCACGCGCATGGCGCAGGCACATCAGGGCGCGAGACCCCATTTCTCGCATCCAACACGACAAATCCTGTTGATGTTGATGGCGATCGGCCTGTCTGGGCTGGGTGTGTTTCTGGCGCTGCCTTATGTAATGCCGGTTTTCTTTGCCAACCCGTATCTGAACGGGTTCATTTTATTGGTGTTCCTGATTGGCGTCTTTGCTTGTTTTTATCAGGTGACACAGTTGATCGGGTCGGTGCGCTGGATCGAAGCTTTTGTCGGTGGTGTTGTGCGTGAAGACGCCCGCACGCCACAGTTGTTGGCGCCTTTGGCATCACTTCTGCGCGAGCGGGGCGCCCGGTCGCAGATCAGTTCTACCTCAACGCGTTCGATCTTGGATTCCGTTGCAGAGCGGGTCGAAGAAGAGAGGGAGATCACTCGCTATATCACCAACGTCCTGATCTATCTGGGTCTTTTGGGTACGTTCTTCGGTCTGGCAACAACCGTTCCGGCCATTGTCGACACCATCCGCAGTCTGAACCCGCAAGAAGGCGAAGAAGGTCTGGCCGTGTTCAACCGCCTGATGACCGGGCTTGAAGCACAGTTGCAGGGCATGGGCGTGGCGTTCGGATCGTCCTTGCTCGGCCTGGCCGGGTCTCTGATCGTTGGTCTGTTGGAAGTCTTCGCGGGTCACGGCCAGAACCGATTTTACCGCGAGCTTGAGGAATGGTTGTCATCGATCACCCGCGTTGGATTTGCCGGTGGCGAGGAAGGTGGGGCCGAGATCGCCGTGCTGACTCCTGTTCTGGATGCCATGTCCGAGCAGATGGACGCGTTGCAGGATCTGTTTTCGGCTCAGGAAAGTGAAAGGGCTGAGGTTTCTGCCAAGCTTGGGCAACTGGTCGATGTGATCGGTGAGATGAACAATCGCCAAGCCAATAGCGAAAGTGTCACCTCGGCTTTGGAGCGCGTAGCCCTTGGGCAGGATGCGCTTCTGGATCACATGCGCGATCACGGCGCGGGTGAAGGCATCGATGCCGAAAGCCGGATGCGCCTGCGTTCGATGGATGTGCAATTGTTGCGGATTCTCGAAGAGATTTCAGCTGGTCGACAGGAAAGCATGAACGAGTTCCGCAAGGACATCGAACTTCTTGTGAAGGCCCTGACCCTGCCGCGCGGTGCAGTGCGCACTACGCCGGAAGGAGAGTAATCCATGGCGCTGTCCCGCCGTACCGGTCAACGGTTCCAGGGCTCGGTCTGGCCCGGATTCGTGGATGCGATGACGGGGCTGTTGATGGTGCTGACCTTTGTTCTGACCATCTTCATGGTGATCCAGTTTGTTCTGCGCGAAACCATTTCGGGTCAGGAAGACGAACTGACCACGTTGGCGGACGAAGTTGCAGCGCTTGCAGGTGCTCTGGGTTTGGAAGAGCGTGAGAACAGCCGTTTGCAGGCCCGTCTCGGCGCGCTCAACACAACCTTGTCGCAAGCCGAGGACGATTTGGCCCAAGCGCAATCGCTGATCGCATCGCTGACCACTGAACGTGACCGTCAGGCCGCGGCCCTGGATCAAGCTCAAACTCGGATCACCAATTTCGAAGCACAGGTTGCTGCTTTGCTTGCGGAACAGGAAAAAGCGCTGGGTGATATCGCGGCGCTTGAGACACAGCGTGAGCAATTGCTGACCGAGCAGGAGGCTTTGAACCTTGCTCTGGCCCAAAGCCGTGAAGAAATTGATGCGCAGACCGAAGCCGCCCGGCTGGCTGCTGCACGTCGCGAAGCGCTGGAAGCTCTGGTCGCAGATCTGGAGCAAAGTGGTGAGGAGCGTGCTGCTGAAATCACTGCGCTTGAACAGCAACTGAGCGACGAGGAAGCCGCCCGCCTGGCCGAAGCTGCCGCCGCTGAGGCGTTGCGAAACCGGCTGCAAGATGCGGATGCTGAGCTGACGGCCATGACCCTGGCATTGGAAGCGCAACGCCAAGAGGCCGAAGACACACTGACCCTGCTGGCCGCCGCTCAAGCCGCGCAGGCCGAGTTGCAGCGCAGGTTCGGCGATTTGGATCCGGATGCGTTGAAGGCTCAGCTTGAAGCCGCGTTGCAGGCGCAGACGCAAGCGCAAGCTGATGCCGACGAACAACGCACTCTGGCTGAACAAAGACAGGCTCTTTTGGCATTGGCTGAGTCGACATTGTCTGATGAAAAAGAAATCTCTGCCGAGGCACAACGAGAGGCGGCCTTGTTGAACCAACAAATCGCCGCGCTGCGCGGGCAGTTGGGGTCGTTGCAGGCTTTGCTGGATGATTTTGAAGAGCGGAACGAAGCCGCAGAGATTCAGATCCAAACTTTGGGGCAGGATCTGAACGCCGCGTTGGCCCGTGCCGCATCTGAAGAACGCCGTCGCCGCCTGTTGGAAGAAGCCGAACGCCTGCGCCTTGAGGCCGAAGCTGAAGCATTGGCCGGTCAGAACGAAGAACTGGCCGCGCAGGCGGAAGACCTGCAACGCTATCGTTCGGAATTCTTCGGTCGTCTGCGGGATGTCCTTGGAGATCAGGAAGGCGTAAGGATCGAAGGCGACCGGTTTGTGTTCTCGTCCGAAGTTTTGTTCCCAACGGGTTCGGCCGTGCTGTCCACCGAAGGACGGCAGGAGGTCGCCAAAGTCGCCAACATCCTGCGCAGCGTCGCGGCTGAGATTCCGACCGGATTGAATTGGGTGATCCGCGTTGATGGTCACACCGACAATGTCCCGCTTGCTGGAAGTGGCCGGTACCGCGACAATTGGGAGCTCAGCCAGGGCCGCGCGCTGTCGGTGGTGCGTTACATGGTGGATGCGCTGGGCATCCCGCCAAACCGTCTGGCCGCCAATGGGTTCGGTGAGTTTCAGCCGGTCAATCCGGCTGACACACCCGAAGCCCGCGCGCAGAACCGCCGGATCGAATTAAAACTGACCGAGCGGTAGTCCCGTCAAACCGTGATTTGGTCGGCCTGTCTTAACGGGATTTCATCTTATGGCCGATGAAAATCGGCGCGCGCACCCTATATCAACCCGTAGGTTGATTGGAGATGTGCGTGAGAGAAAAGGCGACAGATGTACATTTAGCGGTTCGTAACGCCCTGCGAGCCCCTTATCAGCGCGTAGCCTTGTGCCATACCCCACAAGGAAACAGATTTTGGCTGAAACGCATCGAACGCTTCGCGCCCCATCTCTGGTTGGTGAAGGGTAAACCTGAACAAGCCTTCGACAGAGATCGGTCTTCTCACCGGTTCTTGTGGAACTACGGTGCACCGGTCCCCAGAATTGTGGCTGAAGGCAAAGGGTACTTCGCTGTCCAAGACGCCGGGGCAAGCCTGACAGAGTTTTGCGCCGACAATTCTGTTACCCACGCGGAAAAACTCAGAGCTTGTCGCGCTGCTGGACAGGCGCTGGCAAGGCTGCATGCGATGGATCTAACACATGGGCGCCCGGCGTTTCGGGATATGTGCTGGGATGGGCGTCAAATTCGCTTCATCGATTTTGAGTATTTTACGCCCACAAAGGCTGGACGGCTTCGCAAAGCCCGCGATCTGGGTATTGCGACCCTGTCATCTCTGGCGCAGGGCGGTATGGGCTTGTACTACGCCTATTGTGTGCTGTCCGCTTACGTTTCGGCGCGGGGCAGGAAGCCTAAGGCGCTGCCGGTGCCATATCCTGTGCGGGTGCGCAACAGTCACCCGCGCATTCGGTAACGGATGTGGCAGATCGCGTTACGTGCACAGGGCAAACTCACGAATGCACAAAGCGACTTACCGTCTTCCAAACTTGAAACTTTGATCCGGTGTGCCCATGAAACACCGAGGCACCACAGGATAATCCTCGGTCAGGAAGTAGGCATAGGTTCCGTTGGGATACTCGGCTGAAACCGTGAAAGCACCGTTGCATTTGTCCAAATTGCCGTGACCCTGAACATAAGTATAGTCTTCGTTGAAAGTGCCGTCGTATCGCCCGTTCGGCTCGGTGCCTCCGGGTCTGTTTCCGGTTTTCAGGCTATAGGACGATTTCATTTCAGTTACTTTGCCGTCAATTTTCCCAGTCATCGCGTAGATTGGAAAACCATCAGCGGCGTATCCTATCAGTGGTGAATGCTCGGACGGTGACCACCCTAACAGTTCGATCAGTCCGGTCGGAACGCCGTGATAATGGTACTTTCCGTTCGGCTGAACATGTGCGTAATTTGCATCCAAACCGAGCGCAATGGCGCCGCCCAACGCATTGTAGGACCACCCCGATTCCGGATCACCGTGCCAGAACTCGGCAGCCAGCGGGTCGAACACGACCCCGTTGAGTGAGACACCAAAATTCCAACCCATGCTGAGCGGTGTGAAGATGCCATTGGAAGCAGGGTTTGCCGGAAGCTTGAGCTTGACCTTCTGCGTTTCAATTTGGTGTGGATTGCCACGGTTTGGAAACTGGCCAACCAGATGATCCGGAATTCCGTTGCCTGTCACTTTGATCTTGCTGTTTTTCTCTTTCACCGAGGCAATGCTTTCCCCTGGGTTAACAGTTGCAGGTACCAGCCTTAGAGATTCAGTTGCCGTCTCGTCGTGATACCGGAACCTGTGTTGTGCTGTTGCAACTGCCGCTATGGCAGACAAGGCAAATGCAGTGCCCCAAACAACTGTAATCTTGTTCATGAACCAACCCCTGTTTTTGTGTTCGTCATTGAGAGTTACACGCAGCAAGAGCATAGTTCCGTCGAACTTTAAGAGAATAAACAGAAAAAAGCCCGACGATTTGGATCGCCGGGCTCTTCTTAACATTTTGTTTTCGGGTCAGTCTGCTGTCAGCAGCGGAGGCTTGT
This sequence comes from Ruegeria sp. BHSB064, assembly GCF_059613205.1. Lineage (NCBI taxonomy): Bacteria > Pseudomonadati > Pseudomonadota > Alphaproteobacteria > Rhodobacterales > Roseobacteraceae > Ruegeria > Ruegeria sp. BHSB064. The sequence goes on along the minus strand of NZ_JBXWSB010000052.1, from coordinate 12,032 downwards.
CGCCCGGAATGCGCGGCTGATCCGGTCCCAGAATCTCCAGATCCAGGTCACCCTTTTTGACCGAGACACGCACCACACCGCCTTTGGCCAGCTTGCCAAACAGCAGCTCTTCGGCCAGAGGTTTCTTGATGTGTTCCTGAATGACACGGCCCAGCGGACGCGCACCCATCTTGTCATCGTACCCTTTGTCAGCCAGCCACTCGGCGGCTTTGGGTGTCAGATCAATGGTCACGCCGCGATCCAGCAGTTGCGCCTCAAGCTGCAAGACGAATTTCTCGACCACTTGCAGGATAACCTCTTTCGGCAGCGGCGCGAACGAGATTACGGCATCCAGTCGGTTGCGGAATTCCGGCGTGAACATGCGTTCGATCGCTGCCGTGTCTTCGCCTTCGCGACGGTCGCGACCAAAACCGATGGCCGCTTTGGCTTGTTCCTGCGCGCCCGCGTTCGAGGTCATGATCAGCACCACGTTGCGGAAGTTCACTGTGCGTCCGTTGTGATCGGTCAGTTCACCATGGTCCATGACCTGCAACAGGATGTTGAACACATCCGGGTGCGCTTTCTCGATCTCATCCAGCAGCAGCACGCAATGTGGATGCTGATCGACACCGTCGGTCAGAAGACCACCCTGATCGAACCCGACATAGCCCGGAGGTGCACCGATCAGGCGGCTGACTGCGTGTTTCTCCATGTATTCCGACATGTCAAAGCGCAGCAGTTCCACACCCAGCGTATCCGCCAGTTGTTTTGCCACCTCGGTCTTACCCACACCGGTCGGACCCGCGAACAGGTAGTTGCCGATGGGTTTCTCAGGTTCGCGCAGACCGGCACGGGCCAGTTTGATCGCGCTGGACAATGCCTCGATGGCCAGATCCTGACCAAAGACCACGCGCTTCAGCGAAGCTTCGAGGTCCTTCAACACCTCAGCATCGTCCTTGGTGACGTTCTTTGGCGGGATACGGGCGATTTTGGCAACAACGGCCTCGATCTCTTTCACGCCAATGGTCTTGCGACGTTTGCTTTCAGCCAGCAGATGTTGTGCGGCACCGGCTTCATCGATGACGTCGATCGCCTTGTCCGGCAGCTTGCGGTCATTTATGTATCGCGCCGACAATTCCACTGCGGTTTTGATCGCGTCAGCGGTGTATTTGATCGCGTGATGTTCTTCAAAATAGGGTTTCAGGCCCCGCAGGATTTTCACGCTGTCTTCCACCGAAGGCTCGTTCACATCGATCTTCTGGAACCGACGGCTCAGCGCGCGGTCTTTTTCGAAGTGTTGACGGAATTCCTTGTACGTGGTCGAGCCCATGGTGCGCAGTTTGCCACCCTGAAGCGCAGGCTTCAGCAGGTTCGAGGCATCCATCGCCCCGCCCGAAGTTGCACCAGCGCCAATCACGGTGTGAATCTCGTCAATGAACAGAACTGCGTCAGGATGATCTTCCAGCTCTGTCACAACGGCTTTCAGCCGTTCTTCGAAATCGCCGCGATACCGCGTTCCGGCCAGCAACGCGCCCATGTCCAGCGAATAGATCGTGGTGTTGGCAAGGACGTCAGGTGCCTCTCCCGCCACGATCTTATGCGCAAGACCCTCGGCGATGGCGGTTTTACCCACACCCGGATCGCCGACCAGCAGCGGGTTGTTCTTGCGGCGACGGCACAGCACCTGGATACAGCGTTCAACCTCATCCGAGCGACCAATCAACGGATCAACGTCACCCGCCCGAGATTTTGCGTTCAGGTCGACGCAGTATTTCCCAAGCGCGCTTTCCTTCTGTTCGGTTTCGCCAGATGTTGTCTGAGCGTCTTCTTCCACCTGATCTGCGCCCGAAACCGAACGGCTTTCGCCATAAGCAGGGTCCTTGGCCACGCCATGAGCGATGAAATTGACCGCGTCGTAGCGGGTCATGTCCTGTTCTTGCAGGAAATAGGCGGCATTGCTTTCGCGTTCTGCGAAAATGGCGACCAGTACGTTGGCGCCGGTCACTTCGGTGCGGCCCGAGCTTTGTACATGTATCGCGGCGCGTTGAATCACGCGCTGGAACGCAGCCGTTGGAACGGCCTCTGACCCGTCAATATCCGTGACCAGATTCGAAAGATCCTCGTCAATGAATTCCACCAGAGTGCTACGCAACTCGTCCAGATCGACGCTGCACGCTTTCATAACGCGCACCGCATCGGGTTCTTCCAGAAGCGCCAGCAGCAGATGCTCCAGCGTTGCAAATTCATGACGCCGTTCATTCGCAGCCGCCAAGGCCGCGTGGATGGCTTGTTCCAGTGTGCTCGAGAATGAAGGCACGCGGGTGCTCCTCTGTCTTGGGTCAGAAGGGGGCGGGCTATCGGCCGGAACCCCATCCCAACCATGTCCTCATACTATTAGAGTTTGGTTGATCGGCGTCCGGCTTCAAGGGTTTTCTTTCACTTGACAGTCACATTTGTTGTGACCGTGACCGTGAAGAGGGCGAAATAAGCATCAGAACCGGTCTTTTCTACCCCGGATCTCTGCAAAAACGGCCTCGGGCTTCGCGCCTGTCATGCCCAGATGGGCCTGAATCGCCGGATCTTCGGCTCTCAGGAACGGATTTGTGGCCTTTTCAAGCGCCAGAATCGACGGAACCGTGGCCTCTCCGGCGGCCCGTGCCCGGTCGATATCGGCAATGCGCGCCTTTAGGTCAGGGTTTTCCGGATCGACGGTAATGGCGAATTTGGCGTTGGATTGTGTATATTCGTGCCCCGAACATACCAACGTGTCATCGGGCAGGGCGGCCAGTTTACTCAAAGAATCCCACATCTGCTCGGGTGTTCCCTCGAACAGACGCCCACAGCCCAGCGCCATGAGGCTGTCAGCGGTGAACACCGCGGCGCTTTCCGGCATGTAGTATGCGACATGCCCTATTGTGTGACCGGACACATCCAGAACCTGAACTGGTTCCCCTCCGATTTCAAAGCTGTCACCTTCGGCCACCTGCAGATCAAGCGGCGGCAAGCGATGGGCATCAGCAGCGGCTCCGATGACCTGTGCGGGGTGTTTTTCCAGAATACCTGCCAGCCCATCGACGTGATCCCAGTGATGATGGGTCAGCAGCACGTGGGATAAGGTCCATCCCCGCGCCTCTAGCGCCTTGAAAATCGGTGCGGCCTCGGGGGCGTCAATTAGCGCGGTCTGCCCGCTTGCGGCGTCGTGGGCCAGAAAGGCGTAATTGTCGCTCAGGCATGGGATTGTAACGATCTCAAGAGGCATGGCTTTTTGCCCTTTCATTGCTAGACTGCGCCCAGCTAAGCCGATTGACCGGATGTCCGCAATGCATCTTGATGTGCAGGATCTGAGGAACTTTTACTATCGCAGCACGCTGGGGCGTGCTGCGCAGGCGGCCATTCGTGGGCGTTTGATAGAGCTTTGGCCCGAGGCCAAGGGTCAGACGGTTGCCGGATTCGGCTTTGCTGTGCCGTTGCTGCGCCCATACCTGGCAGATGCGCGCCGGGTTATCGGGCTGATGCCCGGCCCGCAGGGCGTAATGCCCTGGCCAGCGGGGATGCCTAATGTCTCTGTTCTGACCGAAGAGACGCTTTGGCCGATCGAAACGGGTCACGTGGACAAGCTTGTTGTGATGCATGGGCTGGAAACGTCAGAGAGACCCAACCAATTGCTGGATGAATGCTGGCGTGTTCTGGGACCTGGCGGTCGGGCCGTGTTCATCGTTCCGAACCGGGGCGGTCTTTGGTCGCGCACTGACAAAACGCCGTTTGGCTTCGGGCGTCCTTACACTGCCACGCAGCTGGAAAACCAACTTAAGGCGCATCACTTTCTGCCCGAGGCGCACTGCTCGGCTTTGTACCGCCCGCCTTCGTTCCGCCGGTTTTGGCTGAAATCCGGAAGTTTGATCGAAAAAACCGGACAACGGATTCCTACTGTTATGGCAGGCGGAGTGCTGATGGTTGAGGTGAGCAAACACATCCAACCACCCAGCGGAACAGTGACCAAGGACGCGGTAAAGAAACCGATTAAGGCGCTTGACGGCCTTTTGAAGCCTGCGTGACAATCACGAGCTTTCCGAGGCGGCAAAAATGCGGGAAAAAAGTCACAGGAATCGCAAAAACCTGCATATTCGTAACATTTTTCAACTGAGCCAACGGGTTCAAACGGTCGCACTTGAGCTAAGTGCATGAAAAGTAACAATTTGTGGATAAATATGTTACCGCTATAGCGTATTGCTTGGTTGGGACACCTCTGCTACATCCCCGGTGATTTTGATCCCCGCCCTTTTTGGACGGGGTTTCTTCACGCCCCCGGGTAGCTGCCGCACGCGAATTCGGGGCCTCAAATATCGGAAGGGTGGACGTGTCCGAACCAGCTTCGATTTCCACAGGCATTGCCGAGCGCTATGCCACGGCGATCTTCGAGATCGCAAAAGAGAACAAAGACCTCGCAGGTCTGGAATCCGGCATCAATGATCTTGCAGCAGCACTTGGCGACAGTGCAGAGCTGCGCGACCTGATCGCCTCGCCGCTGGTTTCCCGCGCCGAGCAAGAAGGCGCTATTACTGCCGTTGCTGACAAAATGGGCCTGAACGCGATTCTGCGGAATACGCTGGGTCTGATGGCGCAGAAACGCCGCCTGTTTGTTGTGCCGCAGCTGGTGCAGGTTCTGCGCGACATGCTGGCGGACGAGCGTGGTGAAGTGACCGCGGATGTTGCGTCGGCGAAGGCGCTGACCAAGACACAACTGGAAAAACTGTCCAAGACGCTGTCCGAGCGTGTGGGCAAGACCGTGACTATCAATGCGACCGTGGATGAAAGCCTCATCGGCGGTCTTGTCGTTAAAGTGGGCTCGAAGATGATCGACAGTTCGATCCGTTCGAAGCTGAACTCCCTACAGAATGCAATGAAAGAGGTCGGATAAATGGGAATCCAAGCTGCAGAGATTTCTGCAATCCTGAAGGACCAGATCAAGAATTTTGGTCAGGAAGCCGAAGTGGCCGAAATCGGCCGCGTGCTGAGCGTCGGTGACGGGATTGCCCGTGTATACGGCCTGGACAATGTGCAAGCGGGTGAAATGGTCGAATTCCCCGGCGGCATCATGGGTATGGCGTTGAACCTGGAAAGCGACAACGTTGGTGTTGTTATCTTCGGGTCCGACCGTGACATCAAAGAAGGTGACACCGTTAAGCGCACCAACTCGATCGTGGATGTTCCGATCGGTGACGAGCTGCTGGGTCGCGTTGTTGACGGTCTGGGCAACCCTCTGGACGGAAAAGGCCCGATCAACGCGTCGAAGCGTGGCGTTGCAGACGTCAAAGCCCCCGGCATCATTCCACGTAAATCGGTGCACGAGCCGATGGCAACCGGCCTGAAATCGGTTGACGCTATGATCCCGATCGGCCGTGGCCAGCGGGAACTGATCATTGGTGACCGCCAGACCGGTAAAACCGCTGTGGCTCTGGATACCATCCTGAACCAGAAGGTCTACAACGACGCAGCGGGCGACGATGAGTCGAAGAAACTGTACTGCGTTTATGTTGCGGTTGGTCAAAAGCGTTCGACCGTTGCGCAGCTGGTGAAGAAACTGGAAGAGTCCGGCGCGATTGACTACTCGATCGTTGTGGCCGCAACCGCGTCCGACCCGGCGCCGATGCAGTTCCTGGCACCTTACGCCGCCACTGCGATGGCCGAATACTTCCGTGACAACGGCCGTCACGCCCTGATCATCTATGATGACCTGTCGAAGCAGGCCGTTTCGTATCGTCAGATGTCCCTGCTGCTGCGTCGTCCGCCGGGCCGTGAAGCGTATCCGGGTGACGTTTTCTACCTCCACTCCCGTCTGCTGGAACGTTCGGCGAAGCTGAACGAAGACTTCGGTGCAGGCTCGCTGACCGCTCTGCCGGTTATCGAAACTCAGGGTGGTGACGTTTCGGCGTTTATTCCGACCAACGTGATCTCGATCACCGACGGTCAGATCTTCCTTGAAACCGAATTGTTCTACCAGGGCATCCGTCCTGCTGTGAACACCGGTCTGTCGGTTTCGCGTGTGGGCTCGTCGGCCCAGACCAACGCGATGAAATCGGTTGCTGGCCCGGTTAAGCTGGAACTGGCTCAGTACCGCGAAATGGCGGCCTTTGCCCAGTTTGGTTCGGACCTCGACGCCGCAACTCAGCAGCTGCTGAACCGTGGTGCGCGTCTGACCGAGCTGATGAAACAGCCGCAGTACTCGCCGCTGACCAACGCGGAAATCGTCTGCGTCATCTTCGCAGGCACCAACGGCTACCTCGACAAGATCGAAGTCTCAGATGTTGGCCGCTATGAGGCCGGTCTGCTGGCACACCTGCGCGGTAAGCATGCTGACCTGCTGAAGTGGCTCACCGACGAGGATCCGAAGATCAAGGGTGATGCGTCCGACAAGATCAAGGCAGCGATCGACGAATACGCCGCGACCTTCGCTTGATAGGAGGTTCCGATGCCTAGTCTGAAGGACCTTAAAAACAGGATCGAGTCGGTCAAATCGACCCGCAAGATCACCAAGGCCATGCAGATGGTCGCGGCCGCAAAACTGCGCCGCGCCCAGGAATCTGCCGAAGCCTCGCGCCCTTATGCCGAGCGGTTCAATGCCGTGATGGCGGGGCTGGCGGCTTCGGTCGGGGGCAGCGACAGCGCCCCCAAACTGCTCCGTGGTACGGGCAGTGATGATGTCCATCTGCTGGTTGTCATGACAGCTGAACGCGGCCTGTGCGGCGGCTTCAACGCGAACATCGCCAAGCTTGCCCGCGCCAAAGCGGAAGAGCTGCGCGGCAAAGGCAAGACGGTCAAGGTTCTGACCGTTGGCAAGAAAGGCCGCGACGCGCTCAAGCGTGATTTCGAGGACCTGTTCGTTGGACATATCGACCTGAGCGAGGTCAAGCGTCTGGGCTATTCCAACGCGCAAGACATCGCGAAGGACGTCCTGTCTCGCTTCGACGGGGGTGAGTTCGATGTTGCCACGATCTTCTATTCGAAGTTCGTCAACGTTGTGACCCAGATCCCGACGGCGCAGCAGGTTATCCCCGCCTCGTTTGAGGAAACCGAGGGTGACGACAGCGGTGCTGTCTTCGACTACGAGCCCAGCGAAGAGGCCATTCTGGCTGACCTGCTGCCCAAGGGGGTTGCGACCGCGATCTTCTCGGCTCTGCTCGAAAACGGAGCGTCTGAACAGGGTGCACGGATGTCCGCGATGGACAACGCGACACGCAACGCGGGTGAGATGATCGACAAGCTGACGATCCAGTTCAACCGCTCGCGTCAGGCCGTGATCACCAACGAGCTGATTGAAATTATTTCCGGCGCCGAAGCGCTGTAAGAAAACCGGAGACGAAACATGGCGAATGCAAAAGGCAAAGTCACACAGATCATCGGGGCCGTCGTCGACGTGCACTTCGAAGATCAGCTGCCTGAAATTCTGAACGCGCTGGAAACCATCAACAACGGCAAACGCCTGGTGTTGGAAGTTGCTCAGCACCTGGGTGAAAACACCGTCCGCACCATCGCGATGGACGCGACCGAAGGTCTGGTCCGTGGCGAGGCTGTGACCGACACCGGCGCACCGATCTCGGTTCCGGTGGGTAACGCCACCCTGGGCCGCATCCTGAACGTTGTGGGTGAGCCGATCGACGAAAAAGGCCCGGTCGAAGCGTCTGAGGCCCGCGCGATCCACCAGCCCGCCCCGACCTTCGACGAACAGTCGACCGAGTCGGAAGTTCTGGTCACCGGCATCAAGGTTGTTGACCTGCTGGCCCCCTACGCCAAAGGCGGTAAGATCGGCCTGTTCGGCGGCGCGGGCGTTGGCAAAACCGTTCTGATCATGGAACTGATCAACAACATCGCAAAAGTGCACTCGGGCTTCTCGGTGTTCGCGGGTGTTGGTGAACGGACCCGCGAAGGGAACGACCTGTACCACGAGATGATCGAATCGAACGTTATCAAGCCGGACAACCTGTCGGAAAGCCAAGTGGCCCTGGTTTACGGTCAGATGAACGAACCTCCGGGTGCGCGTGCACGTGTTGCTCTGACCGGTCTGACCCTGGCCGAGCAGTTCCGCGACCAGTCCGGTACCGACGTTCTGTTCTTCGTCGACAACATCTTCCGCTTCACGCAGGCGGGCTCCGAGGTTTCGGCTCTGCTGGGTCGTATTCCTTCGGCGGTGGGCTACCAGCCGACACTGGCCACCGACATGGGCGCGCTGCAGGAACGCATCACCTCGACCAAGTCGGGCTCGATCACCTCGGTTCAGGCGATCTACGTGCCTGCGGACGACCTTACCGACCCTGCGCCGGCAACCTCGTTTGCGCACCTGGACGCGACCACCGTTCTTAACCGTGCGATCTCGGAAAAGGGTATCTACCCTGCGGTTGACCCGCTCGACTCGACCTCGCGTCTGCTTGACCCGGCCATCGTTGGTGAAGAGCACTACAAGGTTGCGACCGACGTTCAGCAGATCCTCCAGCGCTACAAGTCGCTGCAGGACATCATCGCCATCCTCGGCATGGACGAACTGTCGGAAGAAGACAAACTGACCGTGGCCCGTGCTCGTAAGATCGAACGCTTCCTGTCGCAGCCGTTCGACGTGGCCGAAGTCTTCACCGGTTCGCCCGGCGTTCAGGTTCCTCTGGATGTCACCATCGCGTCGTTCAAAGCGGTTGTCGCTGGCGAATACGATCACCTGCCCGAAGCGGCCTTCCTGATGGTTGGCGGCATCGAAGAAGTGATCGCCAAAGCCGAGAAGATGGCAGCAGAAGCCGCCTAAGGAGTATCCCTGATGGCAAACACGATGCAATTCGACCTCGTCAGCCCCGAGCGGAGCCTCGCTTCGCTCAGCGCTACCGCGGTCCAGATTCCCGGCGCGGACGGGGACATGACGGCAATGCCCGATCATGCCCCCACCATCACCACGCTGCGCCCCGGTCTGCTGAAGGTTGAGGCACCTGAAGGGTCCAGCGAATACCTGGTCACCGGCGGGTTTGCCCAGATCAACGGCGACAGCCTTTCGGTTTTGGCCGAAAAGGCCATTCCGGTGTCAGAAGTGACCCGCGCGCATCTGGACGAGCTGATCGAAGACGCCCGCGCCTCGCATGAGGCGGCCAAGGGTGGCGATGATCAGACCATCGTTGACGATGCCGCCAAGCTGCTGGCCGATATGGAAGCGCTTGGGACGCATATGAGCCTGTAACCGGCTTTGTAGTCAAAGATTTGAACGGCCTCGCATTTGCGGGGCCGTTTTTTTGTCGTGCTTTTGCCGAATTGCCGGGATAACTTGCGGGAATTCAAGAATAATGATGACAAAATGAAAAAGTTCCTAACCCATCCTATTGGCATTGATCAGGGCGAAGATGTGCTGTTTTCGGAATTTGCCGAAGGCGGTGAAATGTGGACGGGGCAGGGCCCTCGTGAGCGTCGCACGCCCATTCAGTTCACAGAACCCTTTCGCACCCCGCCCGCCGTTCAGATCGGTATTTCCCTGTGGGATGTCGACACGTCTTCGGCGCTGCGCGCAGAAGTGCAGGCCGAAAATATCACGACCGAAGGGTTCGAAGCGGTGTTTCGCACATGGTCCGACACGCGTATCGCCCGCATCCGGGCAAGCTGGACCGCGATAGGAGAGGTCGCGCATCCGGATGACTGGAATATCTCCTGATCCGGGTTCAGACCATCACGCTTTAAGGAAGCGCAGCTGTTAGTTGTCTTGCGCTTCGATCATGTCCACCCGCGTCGCGTGGCGGCCGCCTTCGAATTCGGCACCCAGAAAGGCATCCACGATGTCCAGCGCCTGACCTTCGCCGACAACACGCGCCCCAATCGACAGCATGTTGGCGTTGTTGTGCTGGCGGATCATCCGGGCCGAAAAGGCGTCGGAGCACACGCCACAGCGGATGCCCGGCACTTTGTTTGCCGCCATCATGATACCCTGACCGGTGCCGCAGAGGATGATCCCCAAACCGCAATCACCGGATGCAACAGATTCAGCTGCGGCTTTGCCGTGCTTGGGGTAATGGGTGCTTTCAGGAGTTGTGGGGCCGATATCGACCACCTCCCATCCCTGTTGAGCGATGTGCTTTGCCACGGCCTGCCGCAGATCAATCGCCGCGTGGTCACTGGACAGAACAATGCGTTTGTTTGAGGACATCGGAGGTCATTCCCTCTTTCGCGGACCCACTCGCTTGCCGACAAGTAACCAGCAGAGCAGATCGGTGTTCAAAAAAGCAAAAGGGCAGCTTGTTTTGGCCGCCCGTTGGAACTCAATCCATCTGGTACATGGATTCGTAGATCGGCGTCAGTGTCTTGTCTTCGAACAGCGAAGACACGCTGGTGCCGTTCCAAATGTTCAGGATCGCCTGGGTGAAGATCGGCGCGGTCGGCACGATGCGAATGTTCTTGGCTTTGGCAACTTCTTTGGTCGGTTGAATCGTGTCCGTCAGAACCAGCGATTTCATCACTGAATTGGTGACGCGTTCAACCGCAGGGCCGCTCATGACGCCGTGCGTGATGTAGGAATGAACCTCTTTCGCGCCGTTATCCAACAGCACCTGCGCTGCTTTGCAAAGGGTTCCGGCGGTATCGCACATGTCGTCCACGATCAGGCAGATCTTGTCTTTCACGTCACCGATCACTGTCATCTCGGCCACTTCGCCTGCTTTTTCGCGGCGCTTGTCCACGATCGAGAGCGGGGCGTTGATGCGTTTCGCCAACTCGCGCGCACGGGCCACGCCGCCCACGTCAGGCGATACCACCATGATCTCGTCCATGTTGTTTTTGAACTGGTTTTTCACATCCAGAGCAAAGATCGGCGAGGCATAAAGGTTGTCCACCGGAATATCAAAGAACCCCTGAATCTGGGCCGCATGCAGATCCATGGTCAGGACGCGTTCTATCCCGGCTCCGGTCAGCATGTTGGCCACCAGTTTGGCGCTGATTGGCGTCCGGGCTTTGGTGCGGCGGTCCTGACGGGCATAGCCGAAATAAGGGATTACGGCGGTGATCCTTTGCGCGGACGACCGGCGCAGCGCGTCGGCAATGATTAGCAGTTCCATCAGGTTATCATTGGCGGGGTTCGACGTCGGCTGGACGATGAACATATCCTCGCCCCGAACGTTTTCGAACACTTCGACAAAAATCTCACCGTCATTGAACCGTTCGACCCGCGCATCGACCAGGCCCTGGTCAACGCCGCGATACAGGCTCATGCGGCGAGCGATGGATTCGGCAAGCGGAAGATTGGCGTTCCCAGCGATGAGCTTGGGTTCGTGGAGTGTCGGCATCGGCTGAGGTCCCCGGGCAGCTTTGGCAATGTGACAGATTCGTGATGTTGACACCGCTTAGCACGGGTCTAACGTCCCGCAAAGGCAACGCAGCGGAGAAAGTGAACATGACCCAGATTGACTACTATTTTGCGACAATTTCGCCCTACACCTATCTGGCGGGAAACCGGCTGGAAGAGGTTGCGGCGAAACATGGCGCGACCATCAATTACAAGCCGCTGGACATCATGGCTCTGTTCGCGCGTACCGGGGGCACAGCACCAAAAGACCGTCATATCTCGCGCATCGAATACCGCGCGCAGGACTTGCTGCGTCAAGCCAAACGTCTTGGGGTGGAATTCAATCTGAAACCCGCGCATTGGCCAACCAATATGGCGCCGTCTTCTTATGCAGTGATCGCTGCGACCAAGGACGGGTCAGGGGATGTGGGCAAACTGTGCCAATTGATCCTGCGCGCCTGCTGGGCAGAAGAGAAAGACGTGGCTCAGGATGACGTGATCCGGGATTGCCTGGCAAATGCGGGATTTGATCCGGAATTGGCCAATAGCGGGTTGCTGGTAGGTGCGGAAACCTACGCTGCCAATCTGGAAGAGGCCGTGGAACAGGGGGCCTTTGGTGCACCATTCTACATCACGCCCGACGGGCAGCGGTTCTGGGGTCAGGACAGTCTGGATGATCTGGACCAGCATCTGACTGAGATCAAGGGATGACAGCTTCGGCTGTCACACCGCAATCCGTCTACGTCAGGCGTTTGGG
>NZ_JBXWSB010000051.1:0-28693 GCF_059613205.1 Ruegeria sp. BHSB064 | reverse complement strand
TGGCAGCAACACTTCCGTTCAGAACATGCCAGGCGTCATCAAGCGCATTGCCAAAGATCGCAAGCGTTGGGCGGACGCATTCAGAGAAGTCCTTCCGCTTTTGATGCCACCGACCGGCATCCGCAAGCTCAAGTGCTTCCTCGATGTCATCAAAGATACTGTCTGGCAAAAACGGCTTGTCCGGTGCCACCCAGCTTAACGGGCGGTTCAGGTGGCAAATGAGATCTTCTGATGGAACGGCAACGTCGAAATTGATGCCTTGGCTGCAGAAGCAATCTTCTACCTTGAGCCGGGCCTTGTGGATGCTCTCTCCGTCGCGATCGCGCAACTTCATCCGGAGTTCCATGGGGCCTTCGCATCGGCAATCCTCCGGGATTTTTGAAGGATCTACTCTGAGAACAAATCGGCCATCAGCGGCCGTCAGTACACACCCCAAGTCGATCTTACAGTCGTCCCGCTTGTGCCAGGCGCTCCCGAATACGGCGCGAATCTTAACCAGTAATCCGTGTATCGGCTGACCGTTCTCCTTTTGGGTGACACGGCCGAAAATAAATTGAAATTGACTAGGCATAGCTAAAACAAGCCTCCGATTTGAATATGAACTTTTGTCGATTTCACTTGGGAATTGCGCCAAATAGAGCGCGTCGCACCAATTGCGGCCAAGTGTGATTTGCTAAAAAAGAATAATGTTAATGCTTATTAAATATACGGTTATATTGCCTCAAAACACCCAAAAAGTCAATAAAGTGCCGTTTGAGGTGTCGCCACTCGGAGGTATCAACAGCTGTCTGACATCAGCGCTCATGGTACAGACCGGGGTGATTGCGTAGCGCAGGACTTCAGGCTCATCGCAACCATCAGAGAGTGGTGATGAAAATGAAATCCGCGAAACAGAAAGCATCGGTTAAGACAGACCCGCGCACCTGTCAGCTTTATGTAAGTTTCGTCCATTCGCCCGGATCGGTCACACGGTCCCTTGCACCTGCGCGCGACTTTGAAGGAGATCAGGAACGTACGTTCAACTGGTTGCTGCTGGCGACCACCCACGCGTTAGCCTATTCAGCTTCGACGTCAAAAGATTGCAACAGAACCTTTGTTGATCGATAGCGGCCTGAGCAAAGAAAGCTCAAATTCACGCCTTGCCGTATCTTAGCAAACTCATGATGTTCGGGTATGGTGATGAATACCACCACCTATGATCAACGCGAAAGGTGTTCTCGCAACTCGTGTCGTCAGGATGTCGCGGGCAGCCAGCAAAAGGCGCGTTGACCAACCAACTTGAGAGGTGCCCAATGTCTTTCACTTACCGTCCGCTATTTTCGCGTCGCCAGTTTCTTTGCACAACCGCGGCAAGTGCCGCTGCGGTTACGCTTCACCCTTTTTCGGCTGCTGCGGCCAACAATCAGGCGCATCTTCGGATCATGGAAACAACCGACATCCATGTCCATGTCTTCCCCTATGATTACTACGCCGACAAACCCCGCGACACAGTGGGCCTGTCCCGTACCGCATCTATCATAAATGAAATCCGGTCCGAGGCGACGAACTCGCTTTTGGTGGATAACGGAGACTTTCTGCAAGGCAATCCGATGGGCGATTACATTGCCTACGAACGCGGAATGAAAGAAGGGGATAGCCATCCAATCATCACCGCGTTCAATACGGTTGGTTACGATGCAGCCACATTGGGCAACCACGAGTTTAACTATGGGTTAAACTTTCTTGAGACGTCTTTGGCTGGTGCGGATTTCCCAGTGGTTCTTGCCAACGTTGCAAAAGAGAAAGGCGCAAGCCCGCGCGATGACAAGACGCTTGTCCAGCCATACGCCATCCTCGACCGCGAGATCGAAATGGGTGATGGCACAAAGCATCCGATCAAAATCGGTGTGATTGGCTTTACACCTCCGCAGATCATGAACTGGGATCGCAAACATCTCGAAGGCAATGTCGAAGCGCGGGATATTGTTGAGACGGCCAAAGCCTATGTGCCTGAGATGCAGGAACAGGGCTGCGACCTGATCATCGCCTTGTCGCATTCGGGAATTGGCGACGCCGACCATGAAGATGGTATGGAAAACGCGTCGGTCGTGCTGGCTGGCGTTGAAGGGATCGACGCGCTGGCCACAGGTCACAACCACCTGGTCTTTCCGTCGCCAACTTTTGCGGACCGTCCCGGCATCGATGTTGAAAAAGGCACACTGATGGGAAAACCCGCCGTCATGGGCGGCTTCTGGGGCTCGCATCTTGGCGTACTGGATCTGCTGCTGGAACGGGATGGAAATGAATGGCGTGTGGTCACAACCACATCCGAGGCACGGCCTATTTCCCAAAGGAACGAAGACCGATCAATCACAGCCTTGGTCGGAGATGATCAGCGAGTCCTCGACTCGGTTGCGACAGTTCACGACGAAACGCTGGCCTATGTGCGTCGCGCCGTTGGTAAGACCTCGGCCCCGCTGCACAGCTATTTCGCGCTGGTCGCGGATGACCCGTCTGTCCAAATCGTATCAATTGCACAGAAGTGGTATGTCCAAGAGATGCTGAAAGGCACCGAACATGAAGGTCTGCCGATCCTGTCCGCAGCAGCCCCATTCAAGGCTGGTGGCCGCGGCGGTCCAGACTACTACACCGACGTACCCATTGGTGACGTTGCCATCAAAAACGTTGCCGATCTGTATCTCTATCCGAACACGGTCCGCGCGGTCCGCGTGAATGGTGCGCAAGTCAGAGGCTGGTTGGAACGGTCGGCCGGAATGTTCAATCAGGTTGAAGCGGGTTCAAAAGATGCAATCCTGCTGAACCCGGAATTCCCGTCTTACAACTTCGACGTCATGGATGGCGTGACCTATCAAATTGACCTGTCCCAACCCTCGCGCTTCGGGCCCAAGGGCGAAGAGATAAACCCCAATGCTGGACGGATTGTAAACCTCACTTACAATGGTGAACCGGTCACGGATGACATGGAGTTCATTGTCGCCACCAACAACTATCGTGCATCAGGTGGCGGGTCCTTCCCCGGAGCGCTGGGTGACACAATTGTATTCGAAGCCCCGGATACCAACCGCGACGTCATCGTCCGCTACATTGTCGAGCAGGGTACGATAGATCCAAAAGCAGATGCCAACTGGTCTTTTGCGCCGCTTGCGGACACCACGGTGTTGTTCGAAACGGGCCCGAAAGCGCGGGATTATTTGGGCGACGTCAAAGGTGTCTCAATCGAGGACGCCGGAGAAGGCACCGACGGTTTCGCAGCTTTCCGGATACAGCTCTGATTCAGTATGGACGCAAAAAACATCGCCACGACATGAAATCGGCGACGGGCTTACATAGATTGACTATCCGCCCGAAGCCGACCTTCGCCGGGCCTTGAGGTGTTGCAGCCCGCATTCCGACCGTTCGCCGCGGGCGCTAAATCAGAGGCTGGCGGAACGCACGATAAGGCAGACAAAGTGATCTTGCGCTGCGCCTGTTCGAATGACCGCCTTGGTTCAGGCAGCACAGGCGCCAGTTCTGCCGAGGTATTGAAAAAGATGCCTGTAAAGCCGAAGGTGCAACCATGGCAACGGAACTAGAATTCTCGTTTGCTGCGCTGACCGGCCCGGCGCGCCGACACATTCGGGTATTTCAACTGCACCAATTTCTTGATCGCTTTGCGATGGGTTTGACGGTTGCCGTTGTTGCGCTGGCATTGGCTGATCGAGGTATGGACCTTCTCCAGATCTCGCTTCTATTTGCGATCTACTCGGTCACAACTATGACGATGGAACTCCCGTTCGGGGGACTGGCAGACAATATAGGGCGAAAGCCTGTCTTTCTGGCAGCGGTTGTTGCCAGCTTGATCTCCCTCGTACTCTTTCTCTCGACAAGTGATTTCTATGTTCTCGCGCTCTCATTTGCCTTCATTGGATTTGGGCGTGCTTTGCGGTCGGGCACACTCGACGCTTGGTTTGTTGAAACTTTCAAAGCCGCTGCGCCGAATGTGGATGTTCAACCTGCTCTGGCAAAAGCGCAATGGGCCAATGCAATGGGCTTGGCGGTGGGCGCGGTTTTTGGGGGTCTTTTGCCCGATCTCTTTGGCACGGTGGCGGAAAGATCGGGTTTCAGTGTCTATGATGTATCTTACGCGGCAAGCTTGGCAGTAATGCTTGGGGTGTTCACCTATACTCTGATTTTCATAGTGGAAGACCCGCGCCCACTGAACCCCCGTGTTCTGAAACAGGGGTTCGCAACTGTGCCATTGATCATCAAAGACGCGGGCCTCCTCGCCCTGAAACACCCGGCCCTGTCGGTTCTTTTGGTCGCTCTGGCGTTTTTCCTGATGGCCACAAACCCGGTTGAGGTGATCTGGCCGACCCATGCAAAGCCCATGTTACAAGACGGCTATGCAAACACGATCATTGGTGTCCTGTCCGCGACCTATTTTTTCTCAATCGCTTTCGGCGCGTGGCTGTCTCCGCGCATCAGCCGGATTTTCAAACGACAGCACGCAGTGACCCTTACCGCTGCTTTTGCCTGTATGGCGAGCGTTCAGATTGCACTGGCTTTGCAGGGCGGTATCGTCGGGTTTGTGTTGGTTTTCATTGTGTATTCTGTTGTCCTCGGCGTTGCCGAGACGCCCGCCAGCAGTGTTTTGCACAGATGTGTAGAAGACCGCCAACGATCCACAATGTTGTCGTTGAGGTCACTTATTCAGCAACTTGGGGCAGCATTGGGCCTGATCTTGGCAGGCGCCATCGCCGAAGTTTATTCTACACCGACGGCCTGGCTTGTTGGCGCAGCCTTTCTTGTAATTGCCGTGTTCCTGACCTGTGTCCTGGCCAAACGGCTTGGCGCAGAGACCGGTGGCTGACATCCGTGTACAGCGCAGAACCGGTCCAGGCAGCTTAGCAGCGGCTATCAGAAACGACGCGGTATTCTGGCTCAATCCGTTGGCAGGCACCACAATCACGAACCGGAATCAACCTTCGCTTTTGATGGCTTCCGTTTCGATGTTGATCGTCACTTCATCGCCAACAAGCCCGTTCTCAACGCCGTATCCCATCCCGAATTCGCTGCGTAAAATCGAAGTGTCCAGTGAAAGTCCCAAAACCTCGCGTTTATGGCCGAACGGGTATTCTGCAACTTTGTTGAGCGTCACGTTCAGAGTTATTGGCAGAGTCTGATCCAAAATCGTCAGTTCTCCGGTGACAGTTCCGCTGCTGGCGTCCGCAGGTGTGCCGCCATTCGCAACAAAAGTAATCTCTGGATAGGTCGTCACATCCAGAAAGTCCCGGTTTCGGACATGACCATCCCGTGCATCGTTGAACGTGTTGACTGATGCCGCTTTGATAATGACCTGAACGTCACGCAGCTCCTGTGTCTCGGTATCGTACATGAAACTACCGGTGACGTCGGTGAACACTCCAAGGGTTTTTGCATACCCGATGTGATCAACCGTAAAATAGATGGCTGTGTGCGTCGGATCGAGTTCATACCGCGCCATGTCGGCATAGGCTGCTACTGCGCATGCGCCGAATGCAGCCGAAGCAGCAATTGTTCGCGCTGCGACACCAAATTTACCCCAAACTGGTTTTTCAAGCGTATCAGCCATTTTTGACGACCTCCGAGTGGCAAGTAAGGTTGTGTTCAATATAGGTTGCCAACATGCAAAAGCCGGAAAAAACATGAGCAACGCCAGAATTCGCTGCGCGACATGGAACATTCATCGCGCCAAAGGGTCAGATGGACAGATCGATCCGAACCGCGTCGTTGGTGCGATCAAGTCGGAACTGGCCCCTTTGGGATTGGACGTTTTGGCGTTGCAGGAAGCAGACGAGGACTGTCGGCCACATGCCGGGATTCTGGACATACAAAGAATTTCCGAACTTACAGGTCTCAGTTACACGCAAGACATCCCTGCGTTGCGTTGGGGCAGTCAAAGCGATGGATTTCTCGGAAGCATTCTTTTTCTGGGTGAAAAGTTTCAGCGCACCCATGCAGATTTGATTGATCTGCCAGGCCACTGCCACCGAGGTGCTTTGGTGCTCGAAACCTTGGTTGAAGATTGTCCGCTGCGCATCATGACCATGCATCTGTCCTTGTCGCAACCGCTGCGCATCATCCAGATGCGCACTATCGGACAATACTTACATCGTCGCCCTGAAATGCCGACTCTCATGCTGGGCGACTTCAACGAATGGCGCCCCTGGGGCGGCTTGATGTTTCACCGGCGGATTGTCGGAACAGCCTTTCAAGGACCCGCTCAGCCCACTTTCCCAAGCAGAGCACCCTTCTTACCGTTGGACAGAATCTTGACGGATATGCCTGACGCGGTTTCTGAGGTTCAGGCCCTGAGATCCGGGGCTTTGGTGCAGGCTTCGGATCACTTACCTTTGACTGGCGTTGTTCAGCTTGGGAAAAGGGTCTGAGCGGTTGATTGCCCACAAACCTACCCGAAGGCCGTTGGCGGGCTAATTTGTTCTTAGGATCAATAGGGTGACATTCATGTTTGGCGGTGGTTTTTACAACGCGACGAGGCCTGTAGAGGTGGAACCACCCGTCGCCAACCTGTGCCTGGCCAGCGCGGGCATTGCTCTTGCACTGGCAGGTTGCTCATTGCTGGCGTTTGGTTCCGTATTTCCCCCGTTGCTCGTCTTTGGGGTCGTCGTTGGTTTGCTAATCCCCGGGTTGCGTCAAACCTACCCTCATGAAGTGTTGGGTCTGTGCAATCTTGTAACCCTCACCCGCGCTGCAATGGTTGCGTTTTTGGCTGGCACTGTGGTCGCGCCAACCGTGAACCCTTGGCTGGTATTTGTGGTGGCAACAGTCGCATTCGCATTGGATGGCGTAGACGGCTGGTTGGCACGGCGATCAAAGCTGACATCCCGATTTGGTGCCCGGTTTGATATGGAAACGGACGCGTTGTTGGGCGCAGTCCTTTCTGTGTGGCTTTTGGTATCGGGGACAACAGGCCCGGAAATTCTGGTTCTTGGTTTCATGCGCTATGCCTTCTGCGCAGCAAGTTTGTTTCTGCCCGCATTGCGGGCTGACCTTCCCGAGGCGTTCCGTCGAAAAGCAATCTGCGTTATACAAATCGGCGCGTTAGTCACGCTCCTGTTTCCGTTGACACCAGCAACAGCGTATTTGCCGATATCTTTCTTGGCTGCGATACTGCTCGCATGGTCCTTCTTTGTGGACATCAAATGGCTTCTTGGGCACGCTGAATGAGGCAGGCACTTTTCCTTGCTATAGGTGCTTTGGCTGTTTTTGCCGTTCTCGCCCTGCCAAACCATCCAAGCGCCCTTGGGTGGGGGGCGGTGATGCGCTGCCCACTCGAACTGCCCGTGATGCTATGTCTGGCGGTGGTACTGGGTCGGCGCTTGATCATCGTGCACGCGCTCGCGCTGGCTTTGTTGGCTGTTACTGTTTTGAAGCTCGCCGACTATGCAATGTTCAGCGCGTATGACAGGCCGTTTAATCCGGTCGTGGATATGCCTTTGATCGCCTCAGGGTTCTCATTCGCCCGCGACAGCCTTGGTTTGGTTGTATTTGGTTTTGCAGTGTCCTTGGCCATTTTGTCTCTGGTCCTGCTTTACGTTTTACTGGTCCGGGGCCTTGCCGCTTGGGCGTCACTTGGACAAAACGCAAAAACAGGATTAGCAGCAGCATTGATCGGTGTCGGCTGCGCCGGATGGGCTGTCGCGGATGCGGGTCATCACCTCAGTTACTGGAAGTTGGAAACCAGCCCGCCGGGGACCACATGGACCTCTCGGCTAGCGTTAAATCGCGCTGAGCAAATACAGAAAACAACCAAGGATTTGGCCGAGTTTCGCAAAGCCGCAGGTTCAGATACCTATGCCAATCAGTCCGGATTGTTGAACACGCTTGATGGGCGGGATGTGCTTCTGATCTGGATTGAAAGCTACGGGCGGGCGAGCTTTGACAACCCGCTATACGCGCCAACACATCTTACGACGCTGCGGTCTGCTCAGGCGGAAATCGCCGGTGCGGGCCTTGCCATGAAAAGCGGTTGGCTGACCTCGCCCACGGCAGGCGGACAAAGCTGGTTGGCGCATGGAACCCTGGGATCCGGTTTGTGGACTGCCGATAACGGGCGTTATCAGGCGATGATCGACAGTGGTCGAAAATGGCTGTTTCATATCGCGCAGGAGGCGGGGTATCGGACTGCCGCTGTCATGCCTGCAATCACAAAGGACTGGCCCGAAAGCCGGGCGATGGGGTTTGACCTAGTTTTCGATGCGGCCCAAATCCCCTATGCGGGCAAGAGTTTTCGCTGGGTCACGATGCCCGACCAATTCACCCTGGCAGCGTATCCCAACCTTTTGCCGCCGGACCCAAGACCTGATTTTGTCCAGATCGCGCTGATCTCCTCCCACGCGCCTTGGACACCAATAGCTGACGTGATCCCTTGGCTGGACGTAGGCGACGGCACCGTGTTCAACAAGATGGCCGCGCGCGGACCGACACCCGAAGTGTTGTGGAAAGACCGAGATGCCGTGCGCGACGCGTACCGCAGATCGTTGGACTACGTTTTGCAGGTGGTTTTTTCCCATGTTCTTCAACTTGCCGACGATGCTCCACTTGTCATTGTCGCAGGGGATCATCAGGCCGCTGGCTTTGTATCCGGCAGTGACAACAAGGATGTGGCCGTACATATGATCGGACCCCACAAAGTCTTGGATCACATCGACCATTGGGGGTGGACCGATGGGCTAATCCCCTCGTCCGATGCACCGGTTCGCCGAATGGACAGGTTTCGGGATGACTTCATCGCAGCCTTCTCTGACAGGACCTCAACCGCAATGGTGACACAATGAACCGGTGGTGGGTCAGGTTGGGCGTATCACTCACCGTGATTGTTGCTGTGCTTTGGTGGACAGACGCCGCGCGTGTCGCTGCGCATTTGCGGGCGCTCGATCCGGAATGGATTGGGCTTTCAATCTTTGCTGCAACCGGCGCAACGCTTTCGATGGCATACCGATGGCAGCTTACAGCACGCGCGTTGGATATTCGGTTTGATTACCCTTTTGCCCTGCGCGAATACTATATCGCGCAGCTGGTGAATATGGTTCTGCCCGGCGGCGTTCCGGGGGATGTGACACGTGCGGTTCGGGCGCGGAAGAAAGCAGACCTTAAACGCTCAGCTCAATCGGTTGTGGCTGAACGTCTGCTGGGACAAGTCGCGATCATGGCCGTTCTTTTTCTGGGCGTCAGTGCTGCGCTAATGTGGCCCGAAGGCTTCGATCATCCTGCGCTGAGCATGACAGTTCTTGCTGTGTTGCTATCCGCTCTACTCGTGGTGAGCCTTGTATCTCTTGCCCTTCCATCAATTGGGAGGTTCCTTGTCTTCCTGATCAGGCTACAACACCAAACGGTCTTTGTTTTGGTTGGCTTCGTCAGCTCTGGGTGTCTGATACTAGGCTTCTACGCATCAGCCAGAGCAGTTGGTGTCATCATACCAGCAGGCAGCTTGTTCATCGTCATTCCCCTGATCTTGACCGCTATGCTGATCCCTCTGTCCATTGGCGGCTGGGGTTGGAGAGAAGGGGCCGCTGCCGCCCTGTTTCCAATGATAGGCGCGTCATCCAGTGGGGGTGTCGCTTCAGGCATCACCTACGGTGCCGTCATCCTGATCGCCGCATTACCAGCCACCGCAATATTGCTGTGGCCAAGAAAAATAGAACCACCTCCATTAACAGGGAACAGACATTCACCATGACACAACCAGCCCACCTTACGCGCCGTTTCTTCCTTCAGACCGGAGCAGCGGGTTTTGCCGCTTCTGCATCCGGGTTGCCTGCGTTAGCGGCCAATTTACAACCTGTGAATTTCCAGCTGTCCTGGCTGCATTCCGTGCAGTTCGGCGGAAGTTACATCGCCAAGAACAAAGGATATTGGTCCGATCTGGGTTTGGATGTCTCACTTGCCCAAGGCGGTCCAAACGCGCCTGTCGAGCCGCCCGTGGTTTCAGGAACAGCTCTGGTCGGGATATCCGCTGCGGACTATACCGCCGCCGCTGTGGCGCAAGGCGCGCCGTTCAAAATCATCGCCGTTGCAATGCAAAAGAATCCATTCGCGATTGCATCGCTTGCGGCCAACCCGGTGAACGAACCCGCGGATCTGATTGGCAAGAAGATCGGCATGGCCGTGGCGAATACGCCCGTGTTGCAAGCCTTGTGTACGTTGAACGGGATAGACATTGATCAAATTGAAATCGTCCCGACCCAATATGACCCCGCCCCTCTTGTCAGCGGCCAGGTGGATTGCCTGCTGTGTTGGGAAACAGATTTACCTGTCGCCATGACCGTGCAGGGCGTGGACAACACCACCATGCTCATGGCTGATTATGGTTATGCCGTGCATTCCCAAACCTATATCGCCACCGAAGATTCCCTTGCCCAGAAGCGAGCAGAGCTTGTGTCTTTGCTGAAAGGCGAAGTCATGGGGTGGAATGATTATCACAAAGACACCGACGCCGCCGCCCAGTTGACGCTGGAGATGTTCCCTGATGCTGGTCTGGATCTCGCCGCGCAAAAGCTGCAGGCCGCGCGCCAAGTGCCGCTGATGTTCTCGAACCTGACGGCCGAGTTCCGCTTCGGTTGGTTCACCGACGAGACTGTGGCGGCCAATGTCGAAACACTCGCACTGTTAGGTCGAAACGTTACTCCTGACCTTTGGGACAGGTCGCTGCTGGAAGAGGTGTATGGCTGACCCGAGGGCTGACGCGTGACCACGCCCGGAATCTCTTGCACCAACATCCGGAAGAGTTTTGATCGCACAGAGGCTGTGTCTGAGCTTTCGATTGACTTTCGATCCGGTCAGACAACGGCGTTGGTTGGGCCGTCCGGCTGTGGGAAATCCACCATTTTGCGGATGATCGCCGGGCTGGAAACGCCCGATACAGGGCAGATCGCAATAGACGGGGAAACACCAAAGCAGGTCGCCCGTCGCGGGGGGCTTGCCATGGCGTTTCAGGATCCATCGCTGCTGCCATGGCGAACTGTGAGAGCCAACATCGCTTTGGGTGCGGAACTCACCCGCAAACCGGCGGATCGCGTGGATGACCTGATCGGACTTGTCGGGCTGGACGGGTTTGCCAACCATCGGCCTGCGGAACTTTCGGGTGGCATGCGCCAGCGCACCGCCATAGCACGCAGCCTGATTTCAGAGCCGGAAGTCCTGCTTCTGGATGAACCATTCGGCGCTGTCGATGCGATCACCCGCCGCCGGTTGAATCGGGACCTCCCGCCATTGTGGCGTCAACGCCAAACGACAACACTTCTCGTTACGCATTCCGTGGAAGAGGCCGTTTTACTATCGGATCGCGTGATCGTGCTGTCACCTCGGCCTGCACGTATCTTGGCCGATATTCAGGTTGATATTCACCGAGACCGCGCCGTTTCCCCTGCAACTTCTCCAGAGTTTCAGGCTTTTACAATGCAGGTTCTTGCCGCGTTGGAGGAGGCCGAGTAGATGGCGCCGGGACGCACAATGCTGGGCGTTTTGCTTGCGCTTCTGGTCTGGGAAGGTTTGGCGCGCGTTCAGCCAAACAGCGTTCTGATCAGCGGACCGTTTGATATCGCAGAATATATCGCTGATCATTCCGGCCTGCTTTTCAGGGCTGCGATCGAAACCTCCATAAATGCAGCACTTGGGTTTTTTTGGGGGAACCTTGCGGCGGTTGCCCTGGCCTGTCTCGTGATTTTGGTACCAAAGTCAGAATGGATGGTCTCAGCACTCGCCCTGGTGGTGTTTTGCATCCCGTTGATCGCGAGCGGCCCGATTTTGCGGGTTCTGTTTGGGCCCGGGGCTGGACCACAAATCACCTTGGCAGCATTGGCGGTTTACTACACCACATTCCTCGCTTTGGTCGTTGGTCTCCGGGCGATCTCGCAAAGTTGGACAGATTTGATGGCTGTCTACGGCCGGGGCCGCCTGTCAACATTATTCGTTGTGCGATTCAGAGCCAGCTTGCCTTACCTGTTTGTGGGATTGCAGATCGCGGCCCCAGCTGCCTTTCTGGGTGCAATGATAGGAGAGTTCACAGGTGCCGAGCGCGGATTGGGTGTTTTGACCTTGAGGGCGATGCGCGGTCTTCAAACGGATGCAACCTGGGCGCTGGCGGTCATTTCGGCGTCGCTGGCTATGCTCGGGTATGGATGTGTTGGCCTGATCAAAGGCAAACTGACACCGCACGCACCAACCATACTTCTTTCAACTCCAAACCCGGCATCGGGCCACTCTCTTTTCACACAAACGATCAGCGTTTTAGCCATCGCTGGCCTGATCTTGATTTTGTGGCAGGGAACGATGGATTTGTTCAACCTGAGCTCGTTTTTCGCCAAGCGGCCTGCAGACATCTTGGGTTTCGTTTCGAACCCCAATAACCTGAACACCTTGCTGACTGCACTTGGTGAAACTCTGGCATTTGCGATCCCCGGCTATCTTGCCGGTTTAGCACTAGGAGCCGGTTTGGCTGTCACTTTAATGCTCTGGCCACCCATGGCGCAGGCCGTAATGCCAACGGCCATCGCCTTACGCGCTGTGCCGATCATCACCACTGCACCATTGTTGGTTCTGGCATTTGGACGCGGCTTTGTTGGAACCGTTGCAATTGTCGCTGTGATGATTTTCTTTCCCACGCTCGTCGCCTGCTTGCAGGGTCTGCGCCAAACCCCGGCCCAAATTGTCGATCTCTTTGACAGTTACGGGGCCAGCCGGTTGAAGCTGCTCCAATCCGCTCAGATCCCGGCCATGTTGCCCGCTTTGTTTGCCTCTGCCCGCATGGCGGTGCCAGCCGCCCTGTTGGCTGTTACGACCGCAGAATGGCTGGCAACGGGACGCGGCATAGGCGTGTTGATGGCGCTGACGGCAAGCACGTCCGATTACAACATGCTTTGGTCAAGCGTTGTCCTTCTGTGCCTTGCTGCAGTCACCGCATACGCGGGCGTTGCATGGTGCGAGAAGCAGGTTCTGCGCGTTTATGCGAGCGAGCAATTGAAATGACCGAGGCCATTTTTGCAATCCCAGGTGACAAAGACCAGCGCACCGGCGGGTTCATCTATGAAGCCACCGTGTTGCGGATTCTAAACGAGATCGGTTGTAAAACCGAACATCTGCAACTGCCAGACAGCTTCCCCAACCCAACCCAAGACGAAATGACAGAGGCGTTGAACGCCCTGCAAGCGGTACCCGAAACATGCCCGATTATCCTTGATGGATTGGTATTTGGGGCCATCGATCCAGAAGGCTTGGAGAGGGTAAGCGCCCCAATCATTGCGATGATACATCACCCACTTGGGTTGGAATCCGGTTTGCCAAGGGATCGGGCAGAGTTCCTTGTCGAAAACGAAACTGCAGCGATCCGGCATGCAGCCCATGTCATCGTTCCCAGCCCAGAAACTGCGCGGGTTTTGGTCAATCAGTTCGATGCTGATCCGGATTTGATAACCGTTGCTCCACCGGGTTTTGACCGCCCGGTCGTCCAAAAAAGCCCAACGTCCCCTCCGTTAATCTTGTCGGTTGGTCTGCTGGCCCAGCGCAAAGGGCATGACACGTTGTTACGCGCGCTTGCCACAATCACAGACCTGGAATGGCAGGCTGTAATCGTTGGTAAAGAACACGATCGACAGACCGCGAATGCACTTTATTCCCTGTCAAAAACCCTCAGCCTGACCGAGCGTGTGACTTTCGCCGGAGAATTGGACCAAGCCTCTTTGACCGATTTGTTCAACACTGCAAGCCTGTTCGCGCTCGCGACTCGATACGAAGGCTACGGTATGGTCCTGAGCGAAGCGATGATGTTCGGGCTTCCGGTCGTTTCCTGCGATGTGGGTGCTGTCCCTGAAACGGTCGGTGACGCAGGAGTTTTGTCACCACCCGAAGACGCTGCGGCGTTTGGAGCAAACCTGCGATTGATACTCGAAAATCAAGGAACGCGAACGCGATTGGGGCGGTTGTCAGAGCGAAAGTCAAAGTTTCTGCCATCGTGGCGCGATACAGGTGAAACTTTCGCACACGTGATTAGGCTCAGAATACAAAGCACTTAAATGACGAGCGTAACGAAGGCTATGGCTGAGAAAGAGACCTCTGGAGATCGATCATTTCTGGTTGCCACATGGCACCAACCTTTGAGCGTGCAAGATATGAGAGACCCAGCGCCTTAACCCTGCCCGTTTGGATTTAGATTCTGTTCCTGTCTATCTCCGGTGATTACGGTACGGTCAAGTTACGCTCGGCAGAGCCGTTGCGAAGCAAATCTAGGCTTCGCTGTATCTCGGGTCGGCTCAGGTTGCGGCCAATCAACACGATACGGGTCTGCCGGTCATTGCCGGTCCAGTTCTTCAACGGAACAGGTGGGTCAAAGATGTGCTGAACACCATGGAACGCAAACGGCGTCTCGATCCCTTCGAGAAACAAGATGCCTTTCACGCGCAGGATGTCGTGACCCTTGTAAGCAATCAATGTGTCAAACCACTTGTCAAAAACTGCGTCATCCAACGCCTCGTCCAGAACAATCGAAACAGACGAGATATCAGTGTCATGACGGCTAAACTCGGATGTCGTAACAGGTTTTGAGACGGACGTTACTGTCAACCCCGAAAGGTTGCCCAGTGGATCGTCGGCAACCTTGGGTGTGGTCCAGGAAATAGCCTCGTGTTGACGCGTTTCCTCCCGCATGCTTGTCAGGTTCCAAAGACTCTTCAGATCGAATTCTCGGCCGGACCGGTGAAGAATGTCGGCCGTCGGATTCAGATCGCGTAGCCTGTCAGTAACGGCTTTCGCGGAAGTTTCGGAAACAAGGTCTGTTTTGCTCAGCACGATCAGATCGGCCATCGCGACCTGCGATACGGCCTCGAATTGGGTATCCAGTGTCGCGGGGCCGTTCACAGCATCCACGACCGTAACGACACCGTCCATACGCGTATTGCGCGCAAGAAATGAATCCACCAGCAGCGTCTGAAGGATCGGTCCCGGATCTGCCAGCCCCGTGGTTTCAATCACCACCCTGTCAAAGTTGAGCATACCTTCATCCCGCCGCGCGAGCAGTTTGACAAAACTGTCCGACAGATCACCACGGATAGAACAACATAAACACCCTGATGACATCAGCATGACATCGCCGTCCACCGTTTCAATCAGGTCATGGTCCAGCCCCGCTTCACCAAACTCATTCACTATGACCGCAATGCGCCCCGAAGATGAATCCGACAGCACTTGATTCAGCAACGTTGTTTTCCCTGCCCCCAGAAAACCAGTCAGCAACGTCACGGGAACGCGCAGGTCGTCAGTTTGCTTTGGCTGAGTTTGGGAGGCATGGGTCATAAACATCGCAAGCTCTGTTTTGTAATAACATTACATCACTAAAGCGATTCAATTGGGCTGTCCAGTCAGGCAGAGACCAGAACGATCAAGCGACCCGGGAAAGGAACGGACAAGCCAAAGACCAACGCCTTTGGCCCTCTTCACTGATCGGTCACTGGACGATCAAGCGCGCCGAAGGTGCTATGGAAATAGAACAGTGATCCGGTACTCTCATTTTGTCGGATATTCACCACGCGACCAATCATGAGCCTTTGATTGCCACAGGGGTGCACATCTTCGACAGCGCATTCCATGCACACAGAGAAATCCGGCAGGATCGGAAGCCCTTGCGTGCCAGCCTGCCATTCCAAATCCCTGAACTTGTCATCGCTGCGGCCGGCGAAATGCGCGGCAATCTCTTTTTGCTCGTCGCGCAGAATGTGAACCGCATAGAACCGTGCGCGCGCAAAGCTCTCGAAGCTGCGCGATTTGGGTCCAATCGTCCAAAGCACCATCGGCGGCGACAGTGCAGCCGAAGTAAAGCTGTTTGACGTCAGCCCAATTGGCCGCCCCTCAATGTCCAAAGCGGTGACAATCGCGACACCTGTGGGAAAGTGACCGCAGGCTTGGCGGAACGCCGTTTCGTCCACGGATTCGTGTTCCGAAGCCGTTGTTTTTGGGGTGTTCATAACTGTGCAACCTTGCGTGGGAAAGAGCCACGCGCGCGACATTGCGCAGCGCGTGACTATTTACGTCTTGGCATTAAAGGCGATAAAATCTTTGCCTTAGCCTGCGGTACCGGTTTCTTTCTCATACCGTTCCGTGGCTTCGGCCACTGCCTTCAGTTGCTTTTCTGCCAACCCATCGCGGCGCGCTTGCGCGCGGTCGGCGGCTGCCTGCAAACCGCCACCGGAAGACTGGAAATGCGGCATGACTTCGCGCGCAAAAAGCTCGAAGCTTTTTGACGTCGCCGCCTTGTTCGCCCAGTTATGCGCAAGCGTCAGGTAAGCACCGAACCCGCCATTGCTTTGTTCGACAAGTTCGTTGATCTGCTTGACCATCATCTCGGGTGTGCCGATCACGCCGAGACCGCCATTCACGAAATCAATCATCTCATCCAGATTGCCACCTTCGACGGCCATCTGTGGGAAGGCTGCCACATTCTGGAAATACCTGAACCATTGGGTCATGCCGTATTTCACATCTTCACGGGCCTGTTCTTCGGTTTCCGCAAGGTGCATCAACCCGACCAGCCGCCATTTCGCGCGATCCGCGACCTGACCATGTTCTGCCGCAGCCTGTTCCTGAATGGTCCAGTGATGCGCAAGAACATCCATGCCCACGGCAACGGTCGCACCCAAAGACAACAGACCAGCCCCGTAGCGCCCGGCAAGTTTTGCTCCGGAAGGTGAGGCAACGGCAGCAACAGCCAGATCGAACAACGGATCGGAATACGGACGCAGATGCAACCGCGCATCTTTCAACGTCAGGCGATCAGACTGGTAGTTGACCGGTTCGTCCGTCGTCAGCAGTTTATAGGCAATATCAATGTATTCCTCAAAGATCGGGCGCATCTGCTGAGGTTCGAGGCCAAGCATGGATGCATCCGTAGGCAGGGCACCCGGACCCATACCGAACATCACGCGCCCACGCGTAAGATGGTCCAGCAGAACCATGCGCTCTACTGTCCACAGGGGGTTATGATAGGGCATCGACACGACGCCCGTGCCCAGTTTGATGCGCTGTGTGCGCTCGGCGGCGGCCATGATGAAAATCTCAGGGGATGCGATGATCTCGCTGCCAGCAGAATGATGTTCCCCGATCCACGCCTCATCATAGCCCAGCGTGTCCAGATGCTGGAGCAGTTCAAGATCGTCTTCCAGTGAAATCGTAGGGTTATGCCCCGGCGCGTGAAACGGAGCCATGAAAATCCCGAAGTTCATCCGCATAGGTATCCTCCCGTTAAGTCCATGCGGCGCTGCTTGCGCGCAGCGCAATTTTGTGCCGTTGACTGGGGATCACCCGAAACGTCAGAGCACAAGATCCGTTAAGTCAATCAAGCTGGCCCGATAAACTCTTGGAGGATTCCGTGAATTTCTTGCACAATCTTGCACAGGCTCGCGTTATCCCTGCCCTGCGGGCGGACGGGGAAAACAGTTCACGTTCTGCGCAAAGATCCTGGTGTCACGCCCTTTAATTTCTTGAACACGCGGTTCATGTGCGGTTGGTCATAAAACCCGCAATCCAAAGCGATGTTCTTTATGGGTTTGCGCGTGTTGCGCAATTGGGAAATCGCACGTTCCACCCGTTGCGTCAGGACATAGTCGTGAAAGGAATGCCCAAAGGTCGATTTGAACTTGCGCATAAAGTTCCAATCCCCCAGGCCCATTTCGGCCGCAGCTTGCTCGTAAGACAATTTCTCGCGCAACTGGTCCTGAACAAAAGCAACAACGCGTTTTGTTTCAGTGCGCGAGAGTTTGCCAATGCGTGCGGCAGAACCAAATCGGGTCTCAGCATATTTCCGCAGCAGTCGCACCGACATTTCCCGTGCGGCGGCTTCGACGATCAAGGAACCGCCAACACTGTTTTCCCCAACCTCGGTCCTGATAACCGAAACACATCTGGAGATACCGGGGTCACGCGCTTTCAGCGTATCCCGTAAGCGAATGTCGCGGACGTCCTGTTCGTAAACTTCGTTGGCCACGCTCTCGACCAGTTCCGAGCTTAGATACACATGAGACACTTCAACCGTTTCGGACCACGCCCATTCCGAGCGGTCGGACTTGTTCAAGAGTGTTAGATCTCCCACGCCAAGACAGTAATCGCTCCAAGTGTTTCCCACTTTTCGCTGCACAGGTGTGCGGCCTCTGTCATAGGCAATGACCAGGAAATCTTCCATCGGCGGCAACTCGATTTCCATCCCAAGATGCCGGTAGCTTCGATAGTTGACGCCAGACCAACCGCGCCCATCGCCACTACCCAACAGATTTCCCGGCGCATAGTCCGGGAGCTGCTTATAGGAAATCTCGTTCATTCTCCCTCCTCCTGAGGCTTCGCGCTCAAGAGCTCAACAGGCAATTGGTCGACAAAACTGTCAGATCAGGCACTAGGTGCGTGATTATCTGAACGAGTAAACTATGGCGGTTCGCGGCCTGTCAAGTTTGGCCCTTACAACACAGGGTCAACGGTCAGCCATGTATATAGGGGCTGGAATATGTCGTCGGGGTGGAATGAGGATCTTTGGTGGAAACCCTCCCTTGTCGCGTGGGCCTGTTTCACTCCGTCGATTCCACGCGCACTATTTTGATGCTGGGATCAACCCGGCTGTACGCCGCAAGCAACCGCTGACTCCACTTTTGTGAAATGTAATCAGCCATGAACCGCGATGGAGCTACAAGGGTCACAGACCCCCCTGCCCTTTCAGATTCGGATAGATGCTGAAACCAACTTGCCCAGAGTTCAGGATCTCGACCGTGAAGAATCGATTGAACCTGTGACCAGGTATCACCCTCGCCCACGTCATTGTTTGAGGGTTTGATCGTGAAGGGCACGATGTTGGTTTCCGGTTCCGGCTTATCTGTCATGCGCGCGTAAAAGTCCGAACCTATGACGGGCCAGACCTCTTGCGTGTCGATCATGATCTGTTTGAGGTCAATTTCATACACGGCGACTCTGCCGCGTACAGCAGGTCTTTTGACTTTTACCCACCCTAATGCGCGAAATTTGGACATTTCGCGCTTTACCGTCCTTTCGTTCACTGTCCACAGGCGCGCTATTTCCTCGCGTCCAATCGACAATTCGTTGCTGCGCCAGTTATATCGGGTCGTAATCAAAGCGATGATACGCAGAATACTGCGTTGCCTGTGTTTGTCTCCGGACAACGCGTGAACGGTTAGCGCAGAGAGTATATCGTATTTTAAGGCCGCCGCATTACGCCCGACCGGTTTAGCCAGCTGCATACCCGTTCTCACCGCTCTGTCTGCCTCAGACGGGTTAGTCCCGCCATGTTTGCGCCGTTAGCCAACGCTTTTCGTCACCTTATCCTAATTAGCGTCCAAAGCTTCGATTCTGTCAAGAAGAGTCTGAATTCGGTCGAATTTTCCTGCCACTCGAAATCAAAATAGAAAAAGAATCTGGTGAAGTATTGGTGATGGGGGACATTCTGTTTGACCCCTTATTTGGCCTTTATGTCCCCCTATATGTAGGTTGTTCATCGCAAGTGTCCCCCTAAATGCCGGGGTACCTTCGCACCTGTTCCACTTAGCGCCGCTGTCCGGCCGCCGAATCGATTCCATCCCCAAAAGGCTATGTTTTCTTACCCGTGGGTAAGATTACACTCTCATCATATTTTCTTTTGCGTAAAGTGCAAATCGGTCGTAAATAGAAAACGAACAGAAATTTACGTTCCAAACAAAGAGACCCGAGGCATGTACACGCACGAAGACCTGAACGCATTGCGCAACCAATCCCTCAAGCTGCAGGGTTGGATTCGCCAGCAGACCTTTAGCCCCGAGATGGAGAAGACCCTCCGTCGGTTTTCCAGCTGGGAAGTGTCCGAGCTGATTTTCCGGATCAACCAGTCTACCTTTCGCGGCAAGCTTGCGGCGGATCCGTCCCTTCCCGGTGGCGAGGTCGAGCCCGACGGTCGCCAGCGATGGTTCAGCCTGGAAGAAGTGAATGAGCTGCGCCGCCGCCTTAAGGTAAACCGTAAGTCTCTGATGCCCCCACGCCCGGAAGGCAAGCGCGCCATTCGCGCAGCCGTCGCCAACTTCAAAGGTGGGGCCGGCAAATCGACCGTGGCGCTGCATCTTGCGCATGCATCAGCGCTGGACGGGTATCGTGTTCTGGTGGTCGACTTTGACCCGCAAGCGACCTTGAGCCATTCGATGGGCCTGACAGACGTTGCAGAAGACTACACTGTCTGGGGCATCATGGCGCGTGACCTGATCCGCGAGACAGAGCGTATGAACAACCGTCCCGTCGCCGCCCAATCGGGAACCGCCCTGCCCCGCCGCGAATTACCGCCTGCGATTACGGATATGGGTCTCGGAGACCTGAGGATCTCCGACTTCATT
This sequence comes from Ruegeria sp. BHSB064, assembly GCF_059613205.1. Classification (NCBI taxonomy): domain Bacteria; kingdom Pseudomonadati; phylum Pseudomonadota; class Alphaproteobacteria; order Rhodobacterales; family Roseobacteraceae; genus Ruegeria; species Ruegeria sp. BHSB064. The sequence continues at coordinate 8,315 of NZ_JBXWSB010000051.1, read as the reverse complement.
CGCAAGACGTCCTGGTCCACCATCGACGCGATCCCGTCGTGTGCAAATGCAGCCTTCGTCGAGTTTGCCTCGGCCCAATACCGGCACCTCAACCCCGAGTGGTCCTTCTTTGCGGCCGTGTCCCGGTACCTGGATCAGATTCCCGATGACGCGTATGACCTGATCATTTTCGATTGTCCTCCGGCCATTGGGTATCAGTCAATGAACGCGGTATTCGCGGCAGACATGCTGTATATCCCGTCAGGCCCCGGATATTGGGAATACGATTCCACGACATCTTTCATAGGTCAGCTTGCTGAAGCTTTGGAGGATCTGGCTTATGGTTTCGACAAAACCTTACCCACGGGTAAGATCGGCCTGCCAAAAACGTTTTGCGAGCTGCGGTTCTTGCTGACGCGATACGAACCCGGTAACGCCCTTCACCTGGCCATGTTTGAGGCTTTCAAGAAAGTCTTTGGTGAGCACGTCGCCGAACATCCGGTCGAGATGACGCGCGCAGTCGAACAGTCCGGCCGCTTTCTCAGTTCAGTTTATGAGATGGACTACCGAGAGATGACGCGGGAAACATGGCGCCGCGCTCGTTCGACATTTGACAACGTATATGAGGAATTCCGAGGCGTCATGCTGTCGGCCTGGGACAAGCTGGAGGATGAGGCATGAGCCGCAAGCGCAGAATGTTCGATATCGATATACCTGCCATGGACGACATTCCTGTTGGCAAGGTGCCAGACAAAGTTCTGGAAAAGCGCCGCGGTCCGATGGCCGCCGCAATTTCGGAAAACGCCGATGCGTTGCGGGATCAGCAGTCAACGGAAGAAACTATTCGAGCCGAGAACGATGCGCTTGCGCATGAATTGGTTCGCTTGCGGAACGAAGGTCTTGTCACAGAACATGTGGCTTTGACCGACGTTCTGACCGAAAAGCTGACACGAGATCGAAAGCCGGGCCCGGATCCTGAGATGGACGAGCTAAAGGCGTCCATTCGCGATATTGGGTTGTCCAACCCGATCCGGCTTGAACGTCGCGCGGATGGTCGGTTTGAGCTGATTCAAGGGATGCGTCGGCTGTCCGCATATCGGGCTTTGTATGAGGAAACAGGCGAAGAGATATACGCGAAAATCCCGGCCGGTGTTTCTGAGGCCAGTGATCTCGACAACAGTTATCGGCGCATGGTGGATGAAAACCTGATCCGCAAAGATATATCCTTTGCGGAAATGGGCGCATTGGCGCGGGCTTATGCTGAAGATCCGGCGAACGACTGTCCCGATGTAGACAAGGCAGTATCCAAGCTTTTCAAATCAGCAAGCTACACCAAGCGAAGCTATATCCGGTCTTTCGCCAGTTTGTTGATGATGATGGACAAGGTGCTGATGCATCCAAACGAAATTCCGCGAAACGTTGGCGTGGAGCTCAAGCGCAAGTTCGACGCAACGCCGGGATTGGTTCGACGCGTGAGTGATATGCTGATGAGTGAGCCGGATCGTGACGGTGCACGAGAAGTTGAAATCCTCCGATCTTTTCTGGGTGAACAAGAACCCAGCGTGGGCAAAAAACCGGCTGGAGAAAGTACCGGTAAGCCACGGCGGGCGAAGACGACATTCCAGGTATCGGGACGGGCAGGGGTCGCCAAGTGCTCCGCCTCGGGCGGGCGTGTCGAGATAAAATACGATTTGGACTTTACCAGGGTGGACCGAAGCAAATTAGAAGCAGCGATCGCAACTTTCATTGACGCATTGCCAGAGGAAGACGATCTTACCCACGGGTAAGATTTCGGGCCAGCTTGTTCAGCAGGGCGCGGACGCTGGATCGCGCCCTTCTTCTTTAGCTATGTCAGCGGTGGTTTGGGTTCAAGCACAATCGAGGGGCCAGTTGTCAACTTGTGTATCGGTTGAAAATAACGCCTCGAAAGTCGCGTCAGCCAGAAGGTGCGGTGGGTAAAGTCGTAGGTCAGCCAGCTTCGACTTGGTTCCTTTCTCGTTGTGGGTTTGAAGAACAAAACAAGTCAGAGTCAGATTCAGATAGAGAGCCCAATCAAGCTTACGCAATATGCGCCACAAAATTTGAGTGGCATTTTGCGGGTGCCGGGTGAACCAGACCTATTAATCTTAAGGTTCACAGCACACGGAAAGAGCAACACAGAGGTGCAGTAGACCTCCGCGCAATCTCGGTTCTGTCTCATGTAAACCGTTTCCTTTGGTGAGGACGGTCACCTGTTCACAAGGGAAGCGCCTTGCGTTCAGCTGGTAGAGCAGGGCGTAGAATTGCGGCCGAACATTGTGATGCGGTTGAGAGTAGCGGCGAGGGCAGGGGGAAGCGCTTTGCACTGACTGGTTCTACAGCTCACTCACGTCCTCCAACATGTTGGTGGCCAATTCCAGTACCCTTCAACGCATCATTTGTAGTGCGCAAAAAGGCCAAATAATGACCATTAAAGCCCTTCCATTTATCGGGCTTTGGATGGGTTGCGGGCTCAGATGCAAATCATTCGGGTGCGTCGCAAACTTTGAACTGAGATTGACGAGCACGCATGTTTCGAAACCTGTTCCCGGCGAATGGTTTTCGAACAGGTTTAAGTATGATCTTTCTCAAAGCCTGCCAACATGGTCCGAAAGCAGCAATTCCCCAACACCACAACGTCGGGCTTTCGGCTGTTTGCCGAGATCGCAGGGTAGGTGTGTCCGGTAGGTCGCTCGCACTGGCCGTTCTCACAGTTCGCGACACATCCGCGTGAAGGTCAGCGAAAAAAACAGTTCGATATACTCAAGCGTTAATCTTCACTTCGGTGGCCAAGCCACCCAGGCGTTTCGATGTTCTGAGTTCCAGCGTCCCACCGTAGGCGTTCAATAGATCAACGGAAATAGACAGACCCAAACCTGTTCCCTTAACGGAGGTGTCCAGCCGACTGCCGGAACGAAGGACTTCCTCTCGGGCACCATCCGGAATACCGGGCCCGTCATCTTCAACGCAAAGTTCGATACCGCTGTCAGAGCGCCGTGCTGTGATTTGGAATGTTGTCCGGCTCCATTTAAGCGCGTTGTCGAGGAGGTTTCCGATCACTTCCTCGATGTCCTGAGGGTCCATTCGGACGCGAAGTCCAGCCTCGCAATCGGAAACAAGCGTTTTCCCCTCGCGCTCTGCCATGACCGAGAATAGTCGGGACAGTCGCTCGACGGAATTCGACAGGTCGGTCCTGGAATGCGTCAACTCTCCGGTGTTTGATGCACGCATGCGCGCGAGTGAACGGTCGAGTTGAGCTTCAATTCGGTTGAGGGCTTCTTCTGCAGGCTCTGTTTGCGCTCCGGAGTTTGACAGGTCTGCCAATTCGTTACGCAAGATGGCTGCCGGTGTTTTGAGTGCATGTGCCAGATCCGCAGCCTGCTTTCGCGAACCTGAGACTATTTCGCGATTTCGATGCAGCAATTGATTGAGATCTTCCACAAGTGGGGAAACCTCATCCGGATAGTCTTCGGGCTTCAGATCATCGCCTTGATCCCAGCGATGAGTCACATCGGCGCGCAATTTCCGGAGGGGGCCGACAATTGCGGACATCAACAACAGAGAACTGGCCACACCGATCAAACCGACCAGGCCGAAGACCGGAAGCAGGTTTCTTTGTGCGGCGCTGCGTTCGTTGATCAGTTCGCTTCTGCTTTCGGCGACAGTTACGCCCCATTCGGTTCCGTCTTCGAACGTGATCTTTTGATAGACGCTGCGAATAGCTTCACTATCTGGGCCTGTGGTGTTCCAAACGGTTGTTTCGCCACTTGCGCCCAGCGGCTCGGCAATCGTTTCATCGAAAAGCGACGCAGATGTATAGATGGCCCCGTTGCTGTCCGTTACCTGCCAATACCGTCCCGAGTAGGGCGTGCTATAGGCCGGGTCGAAGATCAACTCGCGCAAGGTTTCTGGGTCATCCGTCGCAACGCTGAGACCAACGACAAGTTGGGTGTGGCGGTCCTGCAACGCTCCGTCGAACTGATCCAGGACGCGCGTATTGATGTAGGAAAACACCACCAGCGTGCCGACGCCTACTGACAAAGCACCCGAGGCGATACCTCCGAGTAAGGCCCGTTGGCGCAACGATAGCATCAGGTAGGATCAATCATGTAACCGCGCCCTCTGACCGTGGTGATCAGATCGGAACCCAGTTTCTTTCGAAGGCGCGTGACGAATACGGCAATGGTGTTGGAATCCCGGTCACCATCATATTCGTAGATGTGTTCGGACAATTCTGTGCGCGACACCATGCGACCGATGTTATGCGCCAGATAGGTCAGAACTGCGATTTCTTGCGCGGTCAGATCGACAGGTATGCCTCCAACACTGACCCGACCGTTTCGTGTATCCAATGATACATCCCCCATTTCTATCACGGGGTTCAACTGGCCGCTTTGTCGCCGCAAAATTGCGCGGACCCGTGCCGCCAATTCCGGCATGTGAAACGGTTTGGTCATGTAATCATCCGCACCGGCATCCAGGCCGTCGACACGCTCACTCCATCCATCTCTGGCCGTCAGGATCAAGACCGGAGTTTTGACACCCGTACTACGCCATTCACGTAACACTGAAATACCGTCACGCTCAGGCAGGCCGATGTCGAGGATGATCATGTCGTAAGGCTCAGTCGCCCCCAGATGCAGAGCATCCATACCATTGTTGGCCATGTCCACGACGTGGCCTTCTGTACCCAAAAGCTTTTTGACTTGCTCGCATAGCTGGGGTTCGTCTTCAGCAAGTAGGATTCGCATATCAGAAGGTTACAGCCAATCCGGGCTCAGCATCACTCTATTTTTTGCCGCCACCGTTACCGCCGCCATTGCCGCCACCATTACCGCCACCGTTGCCGCCGCCATTGCCGCCACCGTTACCGCCACCGTTGCCGCCGCCATTGCCGCCACCGTTACCGCCGCCATTGCCGCCGCCGTTGCCGCCACCATTGCCGCCGCCGTTGCCGCCACCGTTGCCACCGCCGTTGCCGCCACCGTTGCCACCGCCGTTACCGCCGCCGTTGCCACCGCCGTTACCGCCGCCGTTGCCACGGTTTCCGCTGTTGCCACGGTTGGCCGAAGCGTTCTGACTGTTATTGCTATTGGCATTGGTTGAATTGGAACGCGCCGCCTTGGAAATCTCACGCCCGACGCTCGAGCGGTTCGAGACGACAGTGCCAGTTCTGGCGTTTACAATGACACTCACGATCTTCCCGCCAGGCTTTTTGACCAGAATGCGGTAATATATCTCGTCCGTTTTAAAAGCACGCGCGTCGACCGGGGTTCCGCCGAAGGTTTTTTCCACGCCTTTTATGACACGCTTCAGCCGGATTGCGCTTCCAGACAACGTTGCCTTGCGCAGCTCAGCCTGTTTGAGTTCGCGTGCGTCAGCCTCCGCCTGCCCTGCGGACATGGCGGTCAACAAAGCCGCAACCAACAAAAACACTTTGGTCTGCATAGGTCTCTCACACACTTTCAAACAAGACTACATGGCCGGAGGTGAACCGATGATGAACAACCAGTTAGCCGTGCGTTCAAGCACCCTCAAGTCAAATGCTGGTAACGAGCGGCGATTCGAATTCGATTCGACCCGATAGAACGCGACGGTCAGCTTCAGCGAACCGCTGTCGCAACGCCTGAGGAGATTGACATGAAAACAACCACTTGCGGACTAATCAGAGCCTCCACAATTGCGATCGCTTTGCTGGGTTCAACGGCCATAGTTGCCACTGTCGCAACGCCTGATTTTGCCTATGCCAAGGAAGGTAAGGGAAATGGTGGTGGAAAAGGCAACGGCGGCGGTAATGGAAACGGCGGCGGTAACGGTGGCGGAAATGGCGGCGGTAAAGGTGGCGGCAATGGCGGCGGTAATGGAAACGGCGCCAAAGGGGACAGCGGAGACAACAGCTCGGCCGGAAACAGCAGCCGTGGAAAAGGAGCCGACAAGAGCCGCGGCGGTTCACAGGCCGGGAAATCCGGGGATCGCACTTCAAAGTCTCAGTCGGCTCGGTCCGGTCAAAGAAAAGGCGGCGGCTTTTCACTGAAAGGCCTGTTCAGTGGTAAAGGGAACGCGCGCAAATCGACGTCTACTTCGAATAAGACCACAACAACCCGGACACAAAACAAGAAGACCGCTCACCGGTCCAAGACGGTCGAAGAGTCATTGCGTCCAGTCACCCGCCCCAAAGGCAATCGTATCGCACATGAACTTGAAGCTCATCCATCTGAGCTGGGCGCGCTGAACGCAGCTAACGCAAGCCCAACTGCGCTGGCCAATGCCTCTCCAAATTCCCGAGTTGGTAGAATCGCCACTTATCGGGACACTGTGCTTGCCGGGGAACCGCTGCGCGAGGACCTGGCGGAAGCGCTGGAGGCACTTGAAGGTTTGGATCCGCCGGAGCGGACTTTGTCCGAAATCGAGAATGATCTGGAAGGCGCATTGAGTGATGTTCAGGACAATCGGGACAAAGTCGAAGAGCTTGAACAAGCGCTGGAAGACGCTGGCGGCACGGATCCGGACATCGAAGCTGAGCTGGAAGAGGCACAGGCTAATCTGGATAGTTCCATTGATGCTGCCAAAGAACTGAATGACGAAAAACAAGCGGCCATCGATTACAATGATGCCGTCGAAGACGTGGATGATCTGACCGAACGCGTTGAAGAACAAAACCTGGCTGAACGAGAAGCTCTGGAAGCTGCGGCGAACAAGCCCGTCACGGATGCAGTTGAAGAGAAAGTCAAATCGCTTTTGGACCTGTAGTCCAAAGCGCGACAAGAACGCGATCACTGAGGGATGCAGTGAAAGACGGGTCAGGTGTTTTCTGGAAGTCGAAACGCCTGACCCAAGTTTGTTTGATCCATCAAAGTTAGCTTTTGAACATCGCGGTGTTGAGCAAAAAGTAATCCCGCCCCAGGCCGGGGCGGGATTCAGATTACAATTCCCTATTTAGGACGAATATCGAGAATTGTTCGGGGGTCTGCTTACTTGCCTTCAGACGTTGCTATGCGCCTCGGATAGCCGTTTATTTTTTATGATTTCTGTCAGTGCATTTTCGATAGGAGGGAAGCGACCATTGCTCGATTTCATCGTGGTTTGCAGACGCTCTTCAGCAGATTTACCAGAGGTCCGCATCGCAGCTGTTGTGCTGCGGTCTTCAGTCACAAAGGCAGGCTTGATCATGCTATTCCCCATGTTTCCACCAAACGAATGACATTTCGTTCGATTTGACCTGCTCACAATGACTCAGCTTGGTTGAACGCACAGAGAATACATTGTTCACGTTCGGTTAATGTTGTTTACAGAATAAGAACAAATGAATTGTCCGGCTGCGCGACCTTTCCATTGCACGTTTCCAACTTGACGGTTTGGCTGGTCCTCACGTGAAAATGTCGTGCCAAACGAGACAATGGGCTCGCAGCGACCATCAGAGCCAACGCAGCATCCTGTGATAATGTATTGCATCAACGTCGGGGTGTCGTTGTGGGCGAGCATGGCGGATCGTGCGGTCAGCCATGGAAACCCCATTCCTACCCGTCATTCGCGCTCTTCGCCCAGCCGGGAACAAAGGTCGCGTTGTAGGTCAATAGCGCCCGCTGAAACCAAAGCATGTCTGGGCGATCCGAGTGCGCTTTGGAATTTCTGAAAGCACCCGAGTCTCTTTTGAGAAATGGATGGAAGATGAACTTGTGGTCCGATCAGTATAACTTTGTTCAGGCCCTTTCCATAAGCGCCTTTACATATCTAAACGCCAGTATGCACGGAATGTTCGGGGCCGGGTTACTTCGTTCGGCTTTGAAGAAAGCGCGTACGGAACCATTCGATGATACGACACTGTGTAACGCAGATAGAAGTACACAGCGTACAGAACTGCATCCTTGGGAAATTGGCGGCCTTAGAGAGAGATCATGCCGAAACCTGTTCGAAAGATATTCAACGGGAACAGGTTTCGAAACATGCGTGCTCGTCAATCTCAGTTCAAAGCTTGCGACTCATCCACCAAACGAAGGCAAATATGACAAAGCCCTGGACGTGCTATTTTAGTGTGTCGCTGGGCAAGACCATACAGTTGGATCAACGTAGCCTGGAGGATAACGTCTTGCTTCTTCAACCAAGGCGGCTGCATGGCTCCCCGTCACGAACACCATCTCCCAGACGATGCGTCCATTCGGCAAGACTTCAAAGACGCGACCCGAAGTACTTTCAGTTACAAGTATGTTCCCGTTTGGAAGAACCTGATGCGCCCCCATAATGAAGCTGAAAAAGAACTGGTCCTGGTTTTGTGGGTAAACTGTTTTTGTCGTTTCGGTAGAAGGTTCGAAGCGCAATAT
>NZ_JBXWSB010000050.1:0-1738 GCF_059613205.1 Ruegeria sp. BHSB064 | reverse complement strand
AGTAGATTTGCTCAAAATGGCAAGTGCGTTCAGGTTCCGCAAGGAAAGCAGCAGATCGTTGGGTTCTGCGCCCGGAATCAGCGCGCTCAGCGCAGGTGTGACGACCTCGATGTCGTTTAAATGAACTGGGTCCAATTCTTCTGGTTCGAGGCTGTCATAGACGTCGAATTCCTGATGTTCGGCCAGCCAATCAATCACAGGCTCTAAAATAGGAATAGTCTCCAGCACAACGCCATCTGCACTGACCAATACGGCGGAATCTGCGTAGTAATTTTCGGAGTCCATGAGAGCTTCAACAGAAGCACCTGGCAGAAAATAATATGGATCAATAGTCTTTGGATCGCGCTTTATCGGGAGCCAAAAAGATCCGTCCGAAGTTCGAGTGATCGAGTGATGTGTCATTTGGTCAACTGTCCAGACAACCTCTCCACATGGATCTAAACGTGCAGTTCCCAATTCTGCAAAATTTACCAGAATTGACCCGTCTTTTTCGAGTGAAAGCCCCTGCGTGTGATACCCGTCGAGCCCACGTGGAACATTTTGCTCGGGAACAACGTGGCTTGGATCAGGCCAAATTGAACCAAAATCCAGTGCCCACTCACGCAGCAGCGTCCCATCAGCATCATAGACGCGGGCTTTCGCGCCTTCTTCGAACATTCCCTGCATCAAAGTGATGCCGGTCCAACTGCGTTCGGGGTCGTATTTCACCAGTCCGACACCTTCATATCGCCGCGGCATCCAGCGGGGGTCCCGGTACCACGGCCCTCGTATAAGTTCCTTGGCCGTATTCTTTGCGTCGCGCACTAAAGCGGTCGGTGGCAAGTCCAGAACGGCAGCGGAAACGCCAGCAAGAAACGCCATCAACGCTCCGCTTAAAAGGAATACTACAAAGCTTATCTTGCTGTCTTTTTCTGCCATGTTTTGTTCCTGTTGACTTGTCGATATGACTGACTGAATCGTCTGTCTGTTCTGAAAAGAGTTGCGTCCGCCCGGGTGTTAATCAGCCCGCGAGACTCACGGCGATACGATGCTTTCAGGGCTACTGGGCGCTTGGCATAGTGCGCTCGAAACCTCTCAGAACGGCACTGGGTAATTTGATCGGTTCGCCAGAGAGGCGTATATCTCCTTTGCCTGTGCAACCAAGTCGGGCGAGAATTGCCCACTATCCGCTTTAAATGACAGTGGTCGGATTTTTGCGGCTGAGCTTGATAAACTGCGCCCATCAAGGCCAAGAGCTTCGCATAACTGCGCGATGGCCGCGCCTGGTGCATCGCAAAGCGCTTCGTATGGAAGGATATGAAAGCTTTCATTTCGATTCTCGACGTGTTTGAAGGCGGCGATCCAATAGGTCAGCCAGTAGTCAGGGGTGTTCAACGACAGATGAGTGGAATGACCAGAAAACCCGAAAGGCCGGTGCAACATTCCGAACTCGTAGTGACCGATATCCGCCATGTAGCGTGTGACAAACGGATCATTCGCTTGCTGGATGGAAAAGTTCTGGTGCTGTCTCAAGAGCGACGCTGCGTGCTCAATTGGATCCCGCAAAACAACGACGATCTGTGCGTCCGGCAGCATCCTTGATATCAGTTCAATCCGCGCAATATTGGCATTGTTCTTGGACACGTAACGCGCGTCTTTCAAATGATCCGGGCGACGGAGCGCCACGATCTTTTTCAAGTGTCGGCGAAAGAACTCAGTTGCGTCCGCATTCTGACTTCCGAAATTCCAGAGCGGTATC
>NZ_JBXWSB010000049.1:0-31353 GCF_059613205.1 Ruegeria sp. BHSB064 | reverse complement strand
CGCAATCCCCGTCAACGGGATGACCGCCTACCACATGCTGGTCAATCTGGGCGGCGCAGCGGCGGGCAAATCCGTACTGGTTCACGCAGCAGCCGGGGGCGTCGGTACAATGGCCCTGCATATCGCCAGGCATCACGGCATGACTGTGATCGCCTCGACCAGCACAGACAAAGTTGGGTATGCGAAGGATCAAGGCGCTGAACACGTCATCGACTATCGCACCGAAGATGTCACCGCTCGGGTGATGGAAATCACCGGTGGGCGCGGCGTAGATCTGACGCTGAACCCGATTTCCGGAGAATCCTTGAAATCAGATCTCGATGCGCTGGCGCCTCTGGGCACTGCAGTTCTGTTCGGGTTCCTTGCCGGTCCGCCAGCGGGCAGTTTTGCCGAAGACTTGGCGAAGCACTTCCAGAAATCCGTCTCGGTCCGTGTCAGCGACATATACACATACTTCGTCAACCAACCCGATCCGTTTGGCGCGGATATGGCCACAGTGTTTGATCTGCTTGAGAGGGGAGTCTTGCGGCCGCAGGTGACCGCCCTGCCCATCGCTCAAGCCGCCGAGGCGCACCGTCGCCTGGAGGCCGGTGAAACCACTGGAAAGCTGGTTCTCAGCATCGATTGACCAACCCAAAAAGAAAGAGGAGCCATAGCAATGAACACAGTTTTTGGAACCGCTCTGAACGGCAAGAACATTGTCATCGTCGGCGGTAGCAGTGGCATGGGGAAGGCAACGGCAAAGATGGCCACCGCCCTTGGGGCAAAGATCACCATCGCCAGCCGAAGCGCAGCCAAGTTGAATGCGGCGGCAGAGGAAATCGGCGGCGGGGTGCAGATCGCATCGGTCGATACAACAGATGAGGCCGGCGTGAAATCATGGGTCGGGGCCTTGGGCCCGGTGGATCACTTGGTGATCTCAGCCTCAAGTGCCGCGCATGGTGCGTTCACCGATCTGCCCACAGACAATCTGCGTGCCATGTTTGAGGCCAAGTTTGTCGGCCCCTATTTGACTGCGCGCGAAGTGTTGCCTGTATTGGTTAAAGGCGGCTCCATCACGTTCTTTTCCGGTGTGCTCAGCCGTCGCCCATCCGCCGGGGCCACAGGCCTTGGCGCGGTAAACGCCGCGGTCGAGGCACTGACGAAAGGGCTGGCGTTGGAACTGGCCGGTCGGGCGCGGGTGAATTGCATCAGCCCCGGCATGGTCGCAACCGAAGCCTACGCCGCAATGTCGGAAGAGGCACGTGAAGGCATGTATGCGCAGGTTGGTGACACCCTGCCCGTAGGCCGAGTTGGAGAGGCCAAGGACATCGCGCAAGCCGTGATCTTGGCGATGACAAACGAATTCTTGACCGGCGCTGTGCTGGATGTGGACGGCGGCCACCTTGTGCGTGATTGACGTCTGGTCCAATTCCAACGTTAAGAACACTAAGTGCCCAAAACAGCCCTTGTAACAGGTGCTTAGTCTGGCTTTGACGAAAGTTGGCAAATCGTTTGGAGGCGGTGTCCGAGTTGGGCTCAAAACAAGTGCGGGCGCTGTTTCCCGCACTGACTTTGGCCAATTTTTGCAGTTATCTGGCTTTCAAACAAAGTGTTTGGGTTTAGGCAGGACACGGAATCGCTCAATTCACCTGCTGGGTCAGGCTTTCCACATTGGTTGCGTCACTCCAATAGGACCCTTCTTTCCTGTCTATGTGGAGTTTCAGCACGACCAGCGCTTTTGAAACATCGCCGTTCTCGACGCATTGAAGCAACTCAATGTGTTCCCGATAGGACTTAGCCATGTGATCCGGGTGGTGCCCCAACCGGCTGCGCAACGCCGCCATTTTCAGTGCAATCGTCTGGTACGCGTCATTCAGAAATCGATTGTCCGCGCAATCAAACAGGCATTGGTGGAACAGAGTATCCTGATACAGGTACTCTGCATCGTCCGCAGCTTCCCGTGCCGCTTTCATCCGATCGACGCAATCGTCAAGCGCAGCATGAAGCGCCTGCGGGTTCGCTTGCATGGCCAAGGTCAGGGCGGTTGTCTCAAGGCAAACACGGGCATCGCAGAGCTTGGCCAATTCTTCCGGTTCCAGATTGAACACGAAAGACCCCCTTTGCGGCTCAACGACCAACAGACCTTCCATTTCAAGCCGGTTGATCGCCTCGCGTACAGGGGTGCGGCTGACTTCTAAATTCTTGGCGATTCTTGCTTCAGACAACTGTTCACCCAATTCGAACTCACCTTTTATGATCCGTTCTCTTAGGTTCTCTGTCACCAATTCCGTCAATGATTTCGGTCTGTTGAATAGGCTCATGTCGCTCTCCTCAGTTCAACAGTAGCAGCGATGTATCTGGCATACAATGTGTTAGTGTTGACACATTGGCATACTGTATGCCAGTTTTGATTCTTACGAAGAGACGGCATTGGGAGGGGCGTCTTTGCAAAGGTTGGAGACATGGATAGTTGAGTTGAATCGAGCGCTGGTGGCTTTGGCTCTGGCAGCTGTCTTCGCAATCGTCTTTGCTAATGTTCTAGGGCGCTACGGTTTTGGTACGTCGCTAGCCTGGGTCGAAGAAGTTGCCCGTCACTTGATGATCCTTGGTGCGTTTTGCGGTGCGGGCCTTGCGTTGCGTGAAGGTCGCTTGGTTGCAATCACCACAATTCCGGACTTGCTGCCGGATGCGTTGGCCCGCCTTTTGCGCTGGGGCATCGTCATTGTCATGTTTGGGTTCATGGCAACGATGCTGTGGCTGGGCATCCAGTTCGTCGAATTCGGTTGGAATAAGGAAACTATGTCCACCGGCATCTCGCGCGGCATTCCGTATCTGGCGATCCCGATAGGCTGCGCGCTGTTCCTGATCCAACTGGCCTTCTTCGCCAAACGCTTCGTCAATCAGGATTTTGAACACGGCCCCAGCCCCGAGGGCGATGAGGCGGAGGTCTGAGCCGTGGCAAAAACCCTGATCATCCTGTTCTTTGCCGCCCTCTTTCTGGGTGTGCCAGTCGCCTTCACCATGGGCATAGCCGGTCTGTCTGCGATCTTCATCGACGGCTCATTGAACCCGCTCGTCGCAACACAGCGTATGTTTGCGGGGATCGACAGTTTTCCCTTGATGGCGGTGCCGTTCTTCATTCTGGCGTCAGAGCTGATGACGGCCTGCGGACTCACAAATGCTTTGTTGCGCTTTGCGAACGCTCTGGTCGGGCATGTGCGTGGTGGGCTGGGCCATGTGAACATCCTTGTGTCAATGCTGTTTGCGGGGATCAGCGGTTCTGCCCTGGCGGATGCCGCAGGGCCTTCCGCCATCGTCATGCGTATGATGCGTGAAGCTGGGTATGAGAAGAACTACGCAGGTGCCCTGTCCGCTGCGACGGCCACCATCGGTCCGATCATCCCACCTTCAATTCTAGCCGTGATTTTTGCGATCTCGACCAATGGCGTGACGGTCGCGGGGCTGTTTCTGGCCGGGATCGTGCCAGGCGTTCTGCTGGGTATTGCGCTTGCCATCGCCAACCATATCGTGTCCACCCGTTACGGCTATCGCGGGCGTGAACATCGTGCGACGATGGCCGAGTTGCGCAGTGCAACCCTGTCGGCCATTCCAGCCCTGATAATGCCCGCGATCATTCTGGGTGGCATCCTGTTCGGGGTTTTCACCCCGACCGAGGCGGGCGCGGTGGCCTCAGCCTATGCGTTGTTCCTTGGTTTCATCCTGCGCGCCTTCACAGTTCGCACGCTTTATGCTGCCTTTGTGCGGGCCGCTGTGGTGACATCCTCGGTCTTTCTGATCGTGGCGATGGCGTCGATCTTTGCCTGGCTGCTTACCTACCTGCAAATCCCGCAGGAACTGGCGAAACTGATCACCCAGATCACCGACAACCGTCTGGGCATACTGTTCATTCTGGCCGCTTTCGCGCTGATCTGCGGCTTCTTCATAGACACGCTGCCCGCGCTGATCATCCTGACGCCGATCCTCAGCCCCATTGCGTATTCCGCCGGGATCGACCCGCTGCAATTCGGGATGATGCTGGTGCTGAACCTGACAATAGGAATGATCACCCCTCCGGTTGGTCCGGTGCTGTTTGTGATCGCCACGGTCGGACAATTGAAAATCGAACGCCTGTCAAAAGCGGTTCTGCCGCTGCTGCTGGCTGAACTCGTGGTGCTGCTTCTGGTCATCCTTGTGCCAGGCGTCAGCACCTTCATCCCCAATTTCTTTGGATTTGCGAACTGACATGAAAGGGAGGAACCTCATGAAAACCATGTCGAAACTGATGACGGCAACAGCCGTTGTTGCAATGACTGCCGCCAGTGCGGCCTCGGCGAAGGAGCTGAAATACGCACATTTCCAAGCCGCTGACCTGAGCTCGCCCAAACACGCCGCCGCTCTGGCCTTCGAAGCCTGCGTCGAGGGCAAAACCTCGGGTTCAATTGACGTTCAGATCTTCCCGGCATCGCAGCTGGGTGGCGGGTCCGAGATCATGGAAGGGCTGCAGCTGGGCACCGTTCAGATGGCTGCGATCCATGACGGCCCGATCTCGGCTGTCTACAAACCGTTTTCGGTTCTGGCGATGCCTTATCTGTTCGACGACCAGGCGATGGCCTGGGCGGTGATGGACGGTGAATTCGGTGACGCGCTGGCCGAAGACATGCGGGCGAAAACCGGCATCCGTAGCTTTGGCGTGGCTGACAACGGGGTGCGCAACTTCACCAACAACGTCAAGCCCGTGGCCGAGCCTGCCGATATGGAAGGCTTGAAAATGCGCGTAATGACAGCACCTGTCTGGGTGACTCTGGTCGAAAGCCTGGGCGCATCGGCAACGCCCGTTCCATGGCCGGAACTGCCCGGTGCGCTTCAGCAAGGCGTTGTGGACGGACAGGAAAACGGCGTGACCAACATCGTCAACGCCTCGCTCTATCAGCACCAGAAATACGTTTCTCTAGATGGCCACGTGTTCAGCTGGCACGCCTATCTGATGTCGGACATGTTCTTCGAAAGCCTGACGGATGATGAGAAGAAAGCCGTCGAGCAATGCGTTGAGATCTCGAAAACGATCCATCGCGGGATGACGGCTGCGCAGGACGCGAACGCAACTGCGATCCTGTCGGAAAAAGGCATGGAAGTGGTTCCCGTCAGCCCCGAGCAGAAGGCCCTGTTCCGCGAAGCCGCGCAGCCTGCCGTGCGGGAATACATTGTGGGTGAGATTGGCGAGGAGTGGCCCGATCGTCTCGACGCCGCTGTTGAAGCCTACAAGGCTCAGTAACCCATGCCGAGGGACCGCCACATGAGCCGCCAAACCATCGCTATCCTTGAACCCGGCTATGCCAATTATGACACCGAGGCCTCGGTGCTGGCCGAGCAGGACGTAAGGATCGCGGCGGTCAGGCCGGAAACTGAGGCGGTCCCTGCCCTGCAGGCACTGGATCCGGTCGCAATCCTTGTGCGGGAACGCATTGTGGATGAGGCACTGATAGATGCCTGCCCGAACCTGAAAGTCGTCGTCCGCTATGGGGTGGGCGTCGACAATATCGACTTGGATTACGCGCAGTCGCGCGGAATCTACGTTGCGAATGTGCCAGACTATGGTGCGGAAACAGAAGTCAGCGAACATGCGCTGGCGTTGTATCTGGCCGTGCAGCGGCGCATCCCTTCCCGAGATGCCGAAGTGCGGCAGGGTCAATGGGGAGTCGGGCAGGCGGCGTTGATCCCCAGCCGCGAAAACGCCTCCCTTGGCCTGATTGGCTGCGGTAAAATTGGCCTGCAAACGGTACGGAAATTCCGGGCGCTCGGGTTTACTGCCGTTCTGGTCTTTGACCCGTATTTGACCGACGAGACTGCCGCCGCTGCCGCTGTGCAAAAGGTCGGTTTGACCGAGCTTTGCAAGGCAGCCGACGTGATCAGCCTGCACGCACCGCTCACCCCTGAAACGCGGCATATCCTGGATGCCGAACACATTGCGCTGATGAAGCCGAGTTCGATCGTGATCAATGTATCGCGCGGGGGCTTGATCGATGAGGCGGCGCTGGCCGACGCTCTGAACCAAGGGCGCATATTTGGCGCAGGCATCGACGTGTTCGAACAGGAGCCGGTCGCCCCTGACAACCCACTGCTGCACAGCGCCAACACAATCGTCTCCGATCATGCCGCTTGGTACTCGGAACGCTCGGTTGCAGTTCTGCAGCGCAATGCAGCCGAAGAAATCACCCGCGTTCTCAACGGGCATCAGCCCAAAAGCTGGAAAAACCCATGGTGAGACGCACCGCTTTCTAACTATCTGACCCAAGAGGATAATACTCATGAACACTCAAGAACTCGTTGCCGGGTTTCGCGAAGTGGCCACCGCATCCGTCGCAGACGCGGTAGACAAGATCGCAGGGAAAACCGGCTTTCTGCCTGCCTCGATCAAGCCACGCATCAACGAAAAGAAAATCGTTGGCCCTGCTGTGACCATTCTGGAAGGTCCGACCGAAGAGTTTCTGCCACCCCAGCACGCGCTGGACGCCATTGATGAATCCGAGGCCGGTTCGGTCATTGTGATCTCGACCAACGGCACCACTGACGTTGCCCTGTGGGGTGGTCTTATGACTGCGGGCGCTGTCGCCAACAAGCACGAAGGCGCGGTTCTGGACGGTGGTGTCCGCGATCTGGTCGAAATCAAACGTGACTATGACTTTCCGGTTTATTCCCGTTGTGTAAGCCCTGGCACCACGCTGGGTCGCATCCGGACACTGGCTTCGAATGTCGAGGTTGCCATGGGCGAGGTCATTGTACACCCCGGTGACATCATCGTGGCTGACGTCGATGGCGCGGTAGCTATCCCACGCGACCATGCCGAAGCAGTTCTGGAATTGGCCCGTGAGATTGACGAACGCGAAGCCGAACAGGCCCGCCTGATCATCGAAAGTGGCTCACTGCGCGAAGGTCTAGCGAAATACGGTCGCATCTAAACCAAACGTTCCGCAGGCCGCGGCAACGGCCTGCGGAACACCAAAACTCAGCAAGGGAGGAATACATGCTGAAACGAATGCTCAACACGGTGGCCCTTACCGCCGTTCTGGCCACCCCGGCGCTTGCGAACGAGCCCGAGGTCATAGCGGAATGGAACAGTCTGCCCTACGCCGTCAAGGATGAAGCCACAAAATCCGCATGGGAAGGCAGCGAGATTTTCGGCAAGGCGCTGGTTCAGGGCGCCAAGGTCGACAGCCAGGGCAAAATCTATGTCTCAACCGCGCGCTGGGGTGGGGCCGAGATTCCGTCGACCGTTTCCAAGCTGGTCAAGAATGGCGACACGTGGGAGTTGGAGGCGTTTCCGTCCGAGGACATGAACAGCATGTCGAACCCTGATGGCCTGAAAGCCGTTCTGGGTTTTGAGATCGACCGCAACGATGTGATGTGGATCCTGGATCAGGGCCACGTGGCTGGCCCTCCGTTCGAAGACGGCGATGCTAAGCTGGTGCTGTGGGATCTGAAAGAGAACAAGGAAATCCAGCGCTATATCTTCACTGCGGAAGAGGCGGATCGGCAGTGTTCGTTCCTGAACGATCTGGCCGTCGATAACGACACCGGCTTTGCCTATATCGCCGACAGCGGCATCTTCTGCGACCCGCTGCATGGCGGTCTGATCGTTTACGACAGCAACACCAACTCGGTGCGCCGCATTCTGGATCAGCACCGTTTCACCAATGATGAGCCGAACTTCTTCTTCAACATCGACAACCGGCCCGTGTTGAAAGCGGGCGGGATGCGCACAGGTGCCGATGGTATTGCATTGTCGGGCGACAAGGAAACGCTCTTCTGGACCAACCTGACCGGCAATCACCTGTACAGCTTGCCGACTGAAATCCTGCGTGATTTCGAGACCAATGAAACGGTCATCGAAAACGCCGTTGAGGTCGCCGCAGTGCTGCCTTCGAACACCGATGGGATGACGGCAGACAACGCAGGCAACATATACATGACCGCGCTGTCACTAGACGGGATCATGAAGTTCGATGAATCCACGCGCGAGGTCAGCCGTTTCGTCCACCACCCGGAAATGAACTGGCCGGACACGCTGGCCTGGGGTCCTGATGGTGAGATGTATGTGGTCTCAAACCACCTGCACATCTGGGTCGATGGCGACATGAATTTTGAAGAACCTGAAATCCCGAACTTCCGTATCTGGAAGATCCCGGGTGTCGGCCAAAGCTATACGACCGAATAATCCTCCCATACAACTTGGTCAGCCCCAACGGGCTGACCCTTTTTTGGAAATGAGACACCAATGACCCCCGATATTCTGTGCCTTGGCGAACCGATGCTGGAGTTCAATCAGCAGCCCGATGGGAACTACCTGCCCGGACATGGCGGCGACACGTCGAACTGTGCCATCGCCGCTGCGCGTCAGGGTGCATCCGTTGGGTACGTGACGCATATCGGGGCGGATACTTTCGGCAATTCGTTCATGGACTTGTGGCAGGCCGAAAGGGTGGATACGTCGACCGTTCGCCAGGTTGCGGGCGCTCATACCGGAGTCTATTTCGTGACGCATGGTGTAAACGGGCATGAATTCAGCTATTTCCGCGCAGGCTCGGCCAGTAGCAGGATGAAGCCGGATGATCTGCCAGTGGCGGCGTTGCAATCGGCCAAGATTCTGCACGTTTCGGGGATCAGTCAGGCGATTTCGGATGTTGCGGCTGATGCTGTGTTCCGCGCCATCCAGATCGTTAAGGATGCCGGGGGCCTCGTGTCCTACGACACCAATCTGCGCCTGAAGCTCTGGCCCATTGAGCGCGCGCGCGCTGTTACGCACGCCGCAATGTCACAATGCGATATTGCCCTGCCTGGCCTGGATGATGCCAAGCAACTGACTGGCCTGTCCGATCCCGATGCCATCGCAGATTTCTACCTGAACCTCGGTGCAAAAATTGTCGCCCTGACGCTGGGTGCCGATGGGACTCTGGTTGCGACACCTGAAAAGCGCGAGCGTGTCAAAGGCCGTCGGGTCGAGGCGGTGGATGCCACGGCCGCAGGCGACACATTTGACGGTGCCTTCCTGTCTCGTATCGTTGCGGGTGATGACCCGTTTCAGGCCGCACGTTATGCCAACGCCGCCGCTGCCCTTTCGACCCAAGGGTACGGTGCAGTTGCCCCAATGCCCCGCAAAGACGCGGTCGAGGCGTTTCTAGCGGAAGGAGACTGACCCATGAAACACGCCGTTGTCATTGGCGGCACACGCGGCATTGGCGCTGGCATCGCAGGGGAGCTGCGCCGCAAGGGTTGGCGCATCACCACAACCGGCGTCGTGGCTGACGAGGTTTCGGCCTATGCTGCGCAGCACTCTGACGGTACCTGCGCACAATTGGATGTGCGGGATACTTCGGCCGTTACCGCGTTTTTCGGAGAGATTGAGCAACTCGACGGGTTGGTCAATTGCGCAGGTATTCTGGCGCGCGGCGCGGAATATGAGATCGATGTTTTTGAGACAGTGATCGACATAAACCTGACCGGCACCATGCGTTGCTGTCTGGCCGCGCAACCCCTGTTGGCCACGTCAGGCGGTGCTATCGTGAACACTGCTTCGATGCTCAGCTATTTTGGCGGGCCACTTGTCCCGGCCTATTCTGCCAGCAAAGGCGGGGTCGCCCAGTTGACCAAGGCTTTGGCCGGGAAATGGGCTGCGGATGGCGTGCGCGTCAATGCGGTGGCCCCTGGATGGATAGAAACCGAAATGACCGATGCCCTGCGCGCCGATCCGACGCGTAACCAGCCGATCCTTGGTCGTACTCCGCTGGAACGCTGGGGCAAACCCGCCGAGGTTGGTGCGCTGGCCGCATGGTTGCTGTCGGAGGAGGCAACGTTTGTAACCGGAGCCGTATACCCGGTTGATGGCGGGTATTCCGCGATGTGACAAAGGAGCAGCAAATGCCAGTACAAGAACACGACGACGATCCGAGAATGCCGTATCAACTGCCGTTTCCCAAAGAAGCGCAGGAAGAGATCGTTATTCCCGAAGCAGTTGCGCGTGATGAGCGTATCTGGGTTCCCCAAACCGAGAACGTATCGTTCCGGCCTTTGTGCCTGAACAGGTCGCAGGGCTATTGGATGAACCTTCTGCGCGTCCGGAAATCAGGTGTCCTGTCCCGGCATCGGCACCCTCAACCCGTGCACGGGTTTGTTCTGAAGGGACGCTGGCACTATCTGGAACATGACTGGGTCGCACAAGAAGGCGGCTATGTGTTTGAGCCGCCAGGTGAAACTCATACGCTGGTTGTGCCCGATGACGTGGACGAAATGATCACCTACTTTCAGGTGAACGGCGTGATGCTCTATGTCGATCCGTGGGGCAAAACCATGGGCTATGAGGACGTCTTTACCAAGATCAACATGTGCCGTAAGCACTATGAGGAAGTAGGTCTGGGTGCGGATTATGTCGAACAGTTCATCAGATAGTCGGCGGCAATTGGCATTGGTTGCGCATGACGCCAAAAAAGACCAGATGGTGGAATGGGCCACAAGGCATTCCGAAACTCTGCGTCAAGCCCGCCTCTTTGCCACAGGTACCACCGGCGGGCGCATAAACGCAGCCCTGCCCGAGCTTCAACTGACCGCCCTCAAAAGCGGTCCGTTGGGGGGCGATCAGCAACTTGGTGCGATGATATGTGAGGGTAAGCTCGATGGCCTATTCTTCTTCATAGATCCACTGTCGCCTATGCCACATGATGTGGATGTTAAAGCGCTGAACCGCCTTGCGATTGTTTACGACCTACCTTTTGCAAGCAGTCCAAGCACGGCGGATTTCGTTTTGAACGGGATTTTTCAGCAGAGAATTCGGTAACGGGTGACCGGCGGTCTTTCGACAGCTTTGTTGAATTCGATGCATATGTGAGAAGATCTCTGCCAGTTTCAAAAAAGTATGTTCCTAAGGTCT
This sequence comes from Ruegeria sp. BHSB064, assembly GCF_059613205.1. Lineage (NCBI taxonomy): Bacteria > Pseudomonadati > Pseudomonadota > Alphaproteobacteria > Rhodobacterales > Roseobacteraceae > Ruegeria > Ruegeria sp. BHSB064. The sequence goes on along the minus strand of NZ_JBXWSB010000049.1, from coordinate 20,453 downwards.
ACTGCTTCGTCCATGCGTGGGTGTTTCGGCTGCAGCGAAGGACTGTTTCACGCTCTGGCGTCCCAAAGTAGTAAACGGCCCAAGGCCGCCGTTCCACTAATCCTTCGTGTGCCGCAGTCGCACCCGCTTAGCGGCCATTTGCTGCGATAGCGAAATCTGTAATAAGTCGAACTCACCTATTGCGGGACATTGCGGAAACTCAGTCATTGGGTGGTTCGTAGGGATCCGGCGTTCCCGGGGGGATCGGTGGAAACTCCGTGAACGTTGCAATGTGCTCCTGCAACTGCGGCAGCGCCTTTTCGGCGGCCCATGTGTGCGGGAAAAGTACGCTTTCACGCTCGTGTGGATCATTCAAAAGGTTGTAGACCCTTGGTGTGTCGAAAGACTCCGTTGCACCAAAAGCAGTCGTATTCTCTTTGAAAAGAACTTTCCAATCCTTCCATTTTACGCCGAATATCTGCTCGCCCATGTAGACGATCACGCCTTCTCGGTTTGAGTTTGGTTGGTCACCAAGAAAGAACTTTGACTGGTCGACACCATCAAAGGCCCTGTCATCAGGCACCTTGCCCCCTGCGAAAGCCGCAAGTGTCGGATAGAGATCCATAGAGTGAACAACATCGTTGCTTTCAGAACCGGCAGGGATCATTCCCGGCCACTTGATTGCAAAGGGTACACGCATGCTTCCTTCGAGGCTGGTGAACAGAGTACCGCGCCAAGGCCCGGCCGTACCATGTACCGCAGGCACTGGCGAGACGTTGGCGTTCCCAACCGGAAGAGCTTCGGGGCCGTTGTCAGCAGTAAATATCACGACGGTGTCGTCGGAAACGCCAGCCGCCTCAATCGCATCAACAATACGTCCGACATAGCTATCTGTTTGAAGCAGAATGTCGGCCCAGACGCCGTTTCCCGTGGCGCCATCAAATTCTTCGGACACGATGTTTGGATAGTGGGTCTGTGTATATGCAAGATAGATGAAGAATGGTGCATCTTCCCCACTCTTGGCTTCGATGAAATCGATGGCTTTCTTTGTCAGGTCGCCGTCTATCTCGCCGCGATAATCCAGGTCATAGTCGCGCGCTATTGTCGCCGGTTCGCCCGCAACACCCTGCATCACAACCGGCTCTTCCATGTTGGCCTCGGCAAAGCCCGGGAGCGTGCGCCAGACTGTGACATCAGTGGTCTCAACACCGTAGAACTCATCGAAACCTTGATTGATTGGATAGCGCCCCTCGGTCCAGCCAAGGTGCCACTTGCCGTACATGGCCGTGTTGTACCCTGCTTCCTTGAGCATCTCTGCCATTGTGATTTCCCACTGGGTCAGACCGTAGACGCCACCTCCTAGTGGGACTGTATGGTTGCCGCTCCGTATGCCGTACCGACCGGTCATAGTCGCCGCGCGGGAGGGCGTGCACTGGCTTTCCACGTTGAAGTTTGTAAGCCTTAAACCCTCAGCGGCCAGGGCGTCCATTTCCGGGGTGGCCGTGCCACGAATTATCCCACCGCCGTTGAACCCTGGCTCACCCCATCCAAAATTATCGAGAAATATGAAGACAATATTAGGCTTGTCCTGAGCTGAAGCCACAGTGCCAATTAGAAGAGATAGCAACAGTATCAATGTTCGCGAAAACTGCGTCATGACGAGGCTCCCAAAAATATCTTTCGTTCGAGACTGACGAAAAAGGGTGCCGGCGGTCAAGAATGAACGTCTTGCATCGGCTCAGCTTTGCCTTTCTCCGCAGCAATCATAATTGTCTGCAGCAGCCCAATGCAGACATTTCCGACTGTAATTTGCAAATATCGAATATCAAAAATGTAAGAACGCGAAAATCTCCGTTGCATGAGATCACTTAGCTAGCGCTTCTGATATGCGTTCAACCAATGCCTTCTGAACAACGGCAAACCTTGGGGTTTGCGCGATTTCCTCTAACGTTGCGACCCACAGCGGAACCTCAATCTTAGGACATTCGTCCAGCGATCTTTTTAGGCGGGTATCCGCGTCGCCAAAAAATGACGGCAGAAAAGTTTTACCTGCTCCCGCAGCAGCCATCTGCTGTAGCACCAGAAAACTGTCTGCTCCGTTGGTCATTTCATCAGGGTCCACATTCTCCGCCAGCCATTTAGCTGGAAGAGAACGGCTTAACGCTCCGTCAAGCCTCATCCACTTGCGATTTGGAAGACCATCGTCAAAGACGCCGAAGGACAGCGTTCCTGCACGCTCTCCGACTAGCCCATCTCCGAGCTTTATCGATGGCCGCACGGCAATGTCTGCACTCAACCGCGATAAATCATGGTGGCTGTTTCCGCTTAGCAAAGTCAGTTTCAGGCCGGGGTAGAGAAGTGAGATTTCGTTGAGTATTCTAGGGAGAACAATCTGACAAAGACTATCGGTGGACGTTATGCGCACATGACCCGCAGGAGACCGATTTGCGCCGACTACTGCCCGATGCACCGACAGCACTGCATCTTCGACGCTTTCCATAGCCGAAAGGATCGCACTGGCTTCGGGGAGAGCGGAATATCCTGACGGGCTTTTTTGAAAAATCCGGCAGCCATTGCGCTCTTCGAATGCGGCCACCCTGCGCAAGACTGTGGCGTGCGTAACGCCGAGGGCCGCCGCCGCCGCGTTTAACGAACCGCATTTGCTTACAGCTAACGCGTACCGAATATCGTCCCAGTTTTCGCTGTTCATAAATTAACAGCTGACGACCAATAACAAACAATTACAAGTAAATTCGTTCAAGATAACATTCGGAGTATTGAACAGGGAGACAAACCATGATGCAGAAAATTTCGATCATTGCGGCCGGTATTTTATCAGTGGCTGCAATTGGCACTGCCATCGCCCACGAAAGTGAAAACCCGGCTGTCAAAGCTCGAACCTCAATCATGCAGCTCTACGCCTTCAATCTTGGTACACTTGGCGGCATGGCCAAAGGCGAGGTGGACTATGATGCCGAGGCGGCAACACGGGCCGCAAACAACCTTGTCGTGCTAACGCAGATCGACCAATCCGCGATGTGGCCCCAGGGATCTGACAACGTGTCCGATCCGTCCTCCCGAGCGCTGCCGGCAATCTGGGAAAACTTCCCTGACGTTGGCGCCAAAGGGCAAGCCATGGCTGACGCCGCTGTTGCAATGCAGGCTGTGGCTGGTCAAGATGTTGAGGCCCTGAAAGCGGCCATGGGCGATCTGGGTGGAAGCTGTTCGGCATGTCACAAAGCGTACAGAGCACCGAAGGACTAATTGGTAGAAAGCCGTGAAGCGGTTTTTCGTTTTCACCGCTTTTGTTGCAATGTTGGTTGGGTTGGCCGGTTTGGTGCTGACCCGACCCCAAAGAATGGATCAGTCCCAACTCGACGGTTTGCACCCAGATCTCGCCAGAGGTGAAATCGTGTTCCACGCGGCAGGATGCGCATCCTGTCATTCAGCGCCGGATGCGGTTGGTGAGGACAAGCTTATGCTCGCCGGTGGTCGCCGGTTTGAAACGGAATTCGGCACATTCATAGCGCCCAATATCTCCAGTGATCCAGCAGCCGGTATCGGTTCCTGGTCCGCATTGGACTTGGCCAATGCTCTGATCCACGGAACCGGACCCCGAGGGCAACATTATTTTCCGGCGTTTCCATATACGACCTACACCAACATGACCCCAGAGGATGTTGTCTCGCTTCATGCATTCCTCGGTACCCTGCCTGCAGTCGCGACCAAAAGCGAGGTGCATGAGGTTGGCTTTCCCTTCAATATTCGGCGTGGATTGGGAGGATGGAAACTGTTGTTCATGACACCAGGCTGGGTGGTCGATGGTGATCTGACCGACCAACAAAGACATGGCAGGTATTTGGTAGAAGCCCTGGGTCATTGCGCTGAATGCCACACCCCACGAAATGGTCTGGGTGGTTTGAAACGCGACCTCTGGCTCACAGGTGCGCCAAACCCCAGCGGAAAAGGACGTATCCCCGGACTAACCCCAGATCAACTTGATTGGTCCGAGGCTGACATCGCCGAGTACCTCAAATCTGGTTTCACGCCGGATTATGACAGCGCCGGTGGTGAGATGGTCGAGGTCATCGAGAACACATCACGCCTTACGGATGAGGACCGTTTGGCGATTGCCGCTTATCTCAAAGCTGTTCCTAGTTCGTCGACCGGTCTTTCATCCGAGTAACAGTCGTTTGGCGCCATGCAGCCGGGACCAGTTACTTTCGCCGTTTGCCGGTAGGAAGCCGCAGGGCAAATTCACTTTCTAGCAATCACCTGTTTTACATTTTGAATACCAGAACTCCGCAGTCGCACGAGTTTCTGTTCATGATGGACTGAGGGTCGTGACCGAATGACACAAAAATTAGCTCTTTGGTCCATTCCGATATCCATTGCAGTACTGGCCCTGAAACTGTTGGCTTGGTGGCTGACAGACTCGGTAGCATTGTTGTCAGACGCAATGGAATCCACCGTGAATGTCGTCGCGGCGCTTTTGGCATACTTCGCAGTTCGGGTCGCAAACAAGCCCGCTGATGAAAACCACCCGTTTGGTCACAAAAAAGCCGAGTATCTTTCCGCCGTCGTCGAGGGCGCACTGATTGTGCTGGCCGCGTTCTTGATCATCCGAGAAGCTGTGCTGGCGCTCCCGAACCCGCATCTTGAGGATGCCCCACTTCTTGGAATTGTCGTCAATACCATTGCAACGGGTGTGAATGGCGCATGGGCTTACCTATTGCTCAAATTCGGCAGGCGCGAGGGTTCGCCTGCATTGGAGGCAAGCTCCCGGCACATTTTTACAGATGTCATGACTTCAGTTGGTGTGATTGCGGGACTTGTACTTGCACTTGTCACCGGCTGGCTAATCCTCGACCCAATACTGGCAATTCTTGTTGCACTAAACATCTTGTGGGAGGGTTGGAAAGTTATTCGGGCATCTGTCGATGGCCTGATGGATGTGACCCTATCGGATCATGACTTGCAGACCGTTTCTAATGCTATCGAAGCAAATCTAGGCGCAGCCTTGGAATACCACGACCTCAAAGGGCGCAGATCAGCAAATGTCATATTCGTGGAGTTTCACCTTGTTGTGGACGGCACAATGCCAGTCAGCGCAGCGCATGATATATGCAATGACATCGAGGAAGAATTGGAACGTTTGTATCCGGGTTCGGTCTTTGTCATTCACCTTGAACCGGATGACGAATTGAAGGGTGACGTAGTTAACCGCCACTAACCTTGTCAATTCGCTCTGCAAAAACACTATCGGCTTGATTGATCTGACTAAGACGTTCGGCTCGAAAATCGTCAGACCTAAGGCCGATGTGGGAAAGCCGAACCGGACGTAACCTGCCTCCAATGTCACGAAGTGTGACGCACAGAGTTGGAGGCGAAAATGCAAATTCAAAGAAAACTGGGTCAGCTTCTTAGTACCGCTGCGTTGGCTTCGTTGATTGCGGCGACGCCCTATGTACCAGCGCTTGATGCCGATGGTCGCCTGCATTTTGAACCGTCATATGCTTTTGCCAAGAGCGGTAAAGGGAACGACGGGGATGGTCGCGATGATGACGGTGACGACAACTCCGGGTCGGGTAATGGCGGCCGTGGTGGTGACCGGGGCGATGATCGGGATGACGACAGGGACGATGATCGCGACGACAATTCGGGATCAGGAAAAAGTGGTCGCGACGACGATGATGATGATGATGACGATGACTCCAAACGCTCCAACAAAGGCAGCGGAAAGAAGGATCGGTCTCAGGCAGGGGGCAAACCGTCGGGATCGGCTGGGATAACGAAGGTCGAAACAAACGCCAACGGCATTGAAGTGCGGTACGCCGACGGAACCAAGGAGGAGATCGAAAACGGGCGGTATGAGAGAAAGAATGCTCAGAACCGAACTGTTGAAGAACGCCCCGCGACTGGCGCTGACGTCTCAAGACTTCGGTCTTTGGCGAATGGTATCTCAATCGACAGCGTGCGTTCTTCTGGGCAAGGCGGAACTGCCGGAAGTCGGCCCACGAAAGTGGAAATCCAAGGCAACAACATCGAAGTAAACTATGCCAATGGTTGGAAGGAAGAGATCGAGTTCGGGCGCTACGAGTTGAAAGACCCGTACAACCGGACTGTTGTCGAAAGAAACGCGACGGCCTCTGATCGCAGGAGGTTACAGTCGGTTGCGAACTGAGCTGTAATTTCCGTCAATGATCCGTTGGCGGCTTCTCTTGGTGAGGGGCCGCCATCGTCGTCAAAGAAACCAATGTTATTCTGCTTTGTTCCAAACATCATGGGCGATGATTGCAGCCTCTACCCGATTTCGCGCATGAAGCTTGGACAGGATTGCCGTCATATAGTGCTTCACGGTCTTTTCCTGAAGGTCTAACTCGTCAGCGATTTCACGATTGCTCAGTCCTTTAGCCACGCGTCGAAGTATTTCTTCCTCACGATGGGTAAGGTCATCGAGAATGCTGCCGTCCTTTGAGGTGCCGCTATCAGTGTTGATTTGAAGCAGTACCCGTGAGGCCAAACTCGGAGAAACGAATCCTTCACCCGCGGCGATGCTTTTTAGGGAAGCGCTCAATTCGCTCGCGGTTACTCCTTTCACAATATACCCAACCGCGCCTGCCTCTAACGCGTCCGCGACATCGCTGCTGTTCTCTGAAACTGTCAAGATTGCAATGAAGGGCGGATTTGCCATCGCCGCAATTTCACGTGCCGCATTTATCCCTCCGCCGGGCATCGAGAGGTCAAGAATGGCTATGTCCGGCTGATGCGCGCCGACCAGCGATACCGCCTCTTCAGCGTTGGACCCAGCCGCCAAAACTTCGAATCCATCAGCTTCCTCCAACGTGCGTTGCAAACCATCCCTGAAAATTGGATGATCATCGGCTATTACGACAGATGTAGTCATGACGTATCCAACTTTCTGGGAAAGAGTTTCATCGCGATGGTGGTGCCTTCGCCAAGGCTCGACAAAACTTCGAATTTACCACCAATACTCTCGACCCGATCCCGCAAACCCTTAAGCCCCTGGCCACCATCGTCACGCAACGCGGTTTCTTCTGAGCCATCAAATCCAGGTCCGTCGTCTTTGACCGTAACGACTATGCAATCGTTCTGCGCCTCAGAGATAACAGTGCACCTGGACGCTGGAGCATATCTCGCGGCATTGGAAAGCGTTTCCTGAAGGAACCGAAAAACGCACAGTTTACCCGACAATGACAACTCTGGGGCTGGGCTGCCCAGGAATGAAATATCGGGTCGCAACGGGCTGTGTTCTGCGTGATCCTCTACGGCTCTTTTCACAACATCGACGAGTGACAGGCTGTCGATATCCGGCGCGGACAGCCCTCGTGATATAGCACGAATTTCAGCCAGAGATTTTTGCAAAGACTGCTGAATTTCCTCTGCTTCTTTAGGTCTTTCCGACCCTTCGGAAAACGCCGCCTCCAGTCTAAGAGCCGCAAGCGACAGGTATTGCGCAGGGCCATCATGTAGCTCAGCTCCAAGATTCTTGAGGAACCGATCTGTTTGTGTGGCATATCTTTCCGACGCGTCGACAACACGCGATCGCAGCCGGGCATTCTGCTCGGCCATCCTCTCACTTTCTGTCAGGCGCTGTTTAAGTAGAGCCCCCTGTCGTCGAATTGTTTTGTCACCAATTGCGACGATGGAATACAGAACAACAGCGCTTACCAGAAACGCGGAGCCGACGACCAACCAACTGGTTCGCCTAGCCTTGGCTAAGTCCAACTCAAGCTGATCAGCTCTTTCGTAGAACTCCGCAACTGCGATGATTTCGCCGGACCAGAGTTCGCGGATGGGGCTGTAAACTTCAAGTAGTGGTATCCCCAATGCCGCTTCGGCCGCGCTCTCGGCATGATCAAGATCTTCGAAAGAGCCGGAGATATCACCGCTCCACGCCCGCCTTAAGTCATCCGTTGGATTGAAACGGGTTCCAATGATGTCCGTATCCGAGGCATGCGCAACCACACCACCTTGCTTCCAGAATTTGTAAGAGACAATGCGGTCACGCATTGGCTCAGTCATGAAAATCTCGTCCAGCGCCAGGCTCGCCGGCTCAGAAAGGCGGTCGCCATATGCCAATTCCTGGCTGAGCGGGGATACCACGCTTTCCATATACAACGCCGCAGAGTTGGCAGAGTTTTGCACGACGGCGTTCTGGATTCGATTTGACACCCAAACTCCGACGATTGCGGTAGCAGTTCCCATCACAACGATACTGGCCGCAAGAAAGACTCGCGACATCGACCAATTGCCAATCGTCAGGTCAGCTACTTTCGTTCTCATCGTAATCGACTATGAACGACAATCTGTTATCGCACCACAGACCTTGGTCTGACGTCATCTTGCCAAATCTCAGACCCTGAGCTTCCGCCCAGCGGCCAGAGTCAGATATCATCCATCGTTCTGAGCCTTTGCAGCATCGGGCAGTGAACGTTACCACTATCACAATTGGCCGTGAGCTCACTCAAGGCACGCTCCAGGCGTCTGAGCTCATCAATCTTGCTTCGAACGCTGGCAATGTGTGCCTCGGCCAGTTCTTTCACTGACCGGCAATCTTCGACACTTCCTTCTGACAGATCCAAAAGCACCTTTGCGTCAGATAGAGGAAACCCCAGATCGCGGCATTTCTTCAAAAATCGAAGTCTTCCCACATCGCTTGCTGAATAGACGCGGCGATTGTTCGGAGCTCGTGCGGGTTTTGGTACGATACCTTCGCGTTCGTAATAGCGGATGGTTTCTATGCCGACCCCGCTTTGCCGGGAAGCCTCACCTATCGCAATCATGTGAGGTGCCTCCACTTGATCCTGTAGTTACTACAGGAGTTATAAGCTCTGAATGCTGGTGCCTCAACACATTCAAATTGAGTACATACGGAGCGAAAGATGAAGAAATATATGATCCTCAGCTACATGGGATCGGTTTCCGCTCTGGGGATCGCGACATGCTGTGTTCTTCCAATGGCCATGATGTTGCTCGGCTTGGGTGGCAGTTGGTTGGCGATATTCGGAAGAATAGCGGCGGCAAGCTACTATGTTCTCGCCATTTCAACAGCGCTGGTTGCGGTTTCATGGCTTGTGGCGCACCGAAACGGGGCGTTGGTAAATCTGAAATGGTGGCTTGCTGGAAGCACAGCGATCACCGCGCTGGCATGGGTTATCGTTTTCAATGAGGCTCAAATCAACGATTATCTAATCATGCAGATGTGAGACAATGACAAAACAAACATTGGTGCTGGATAGCACTTTGACCTGCCCTGAATGCGGGCACGTTGAAACCGAGAAAATGCCAATCGACACGTGTCAGTGGTTTTACGAATGCAAATCATGCAGGGCAGTCTTGAAACCGTTGGAAGGTGATTGCTGTGTTTTTTGTTCCTATGCAACTGTCCCGTGTCCGCCAATTCAGCTAGGTGACTGCTGTTGTGGATAAGCGGGCCGCAACCGTAACATCCGAGAAAGATGTGGATTGCCCGCATTGGCTAGCCCACCTGAGTTTCAAAGGTCTCTATCTGGGCGTACTTTTCATTGGAGCTTCGTGCAGCATAAGTCAATTTGGGCTCGAACCAGACTTCGATGCGACTGACGCAAATGGCCGCTTTGGGCGTCGGTTCCCGCTGGGGTAAACGCGCTTTCTTACGGCTGCTCGATGGCTTTCTGGAGGGTGCCGCGCGGTTCAGCTGTCCTTGGCGTTTTCATTCCTGGGTACTGGCAGCCAAACACCCCTCCCATTCTTGTCAATTGCAACTTCTACCTCACGACACCCGTCGCGAACGCGGGTACGCCGCTTTTCCGGCGGGATTGAGGTGCATTGCCGCAAGTACAAAGTCATACAGATATTTTTTTCATCTTTGGGTGAGCCTTCGGACCTTTCCCGGACACCAGTCCCGGGAAAGAGCAGTTCCTTGATGAAATTGATCACTGGGGTTTATCCGTGAAAAGCATGGCAAAATTCAACAGTTTTCAACACTTTGGTCAGCTTATGAAAAAACAGGCTAAGGTTAGGATTCGCAACCAATTAATGACGGTTACTACAAGTGCGCCAGAAAAGGTCACTCATATCACCGCTCCGCTTTTCCAACCGTGATACATGCAGCGCTTTGAAAATCAATGCATCCTGACCTTAGGCCTTCAGAATTTGATTTCAATGTGACAGTCACACCGCGTACCGTGTCACCTCCCTCCGGAAATGAGTGCCCTTTAATAAAACTGTCACCGCCAGCCCTGATCGAAACCCGAGAGGCCATTAACTCGGCAACCTCCTGGCCAATAGATTGCAACAAAACCAAAAGGAGCTGTCCACAAATGGCTATGCGCGACTAAGGTCTAATGTGTAGCGGTGCAGAAGCGTTTCCCGGCTTGTCCCGGCTGCGAACCGGCGCGGCTTGCAGGGCTCGCGCCTGAACCCCAGCGCCTCGGCCAAGGTGATTGACCGGGTGTTGTCCGGCGTGATCATGAAACGAATTCGTGCCAGACCCAGCCGATCACGTGCGATATCAAAAACCAAACGCATCGCACCACTCATCATGCCGCAACCTTCGTGGGCGAAATCAACTACCCCCGCCGCCTCTGCCACGCGTGCGTCCGGGTCGATGGCATTCAGAAAAACCAAGCCCGCAAGCCCTTCGTCAGCGGCAGGGATACCGAACACGAAACTGCGCCCAGAGCGCTCCAGTTCCCCATGATGATCGATGTAGCGGTGAGTTTCTTTAAGCGAAGCGCCCGCGCGCAGAAGACTGGGGAAATAACACGCCAAACGACCTTCGTTGCGTCGGATCATGGCATGCAGTGCCGAAGCGTCAAGCCGGGAAACCGGGACAAGCGACACCGCGTCACCAATTAGAGTTGGCATGCCGTCAACCGTCCGTATCGCCGCCGGTTCCTCCGCCGCCTTTGTCATCGTCAGTGTCCGTTCCGTTGCTTCCGCAATCGGAATCCGTCTCATTACAGCAGGCTGCGACCAACAAAGCGGCTCCTACAAGCAGGACGACGCCCCAGAATGCCACCGGGTCGTCATCATCGTCGGCTATCCCAAGCTTCGAGGCCCGCTCCAGGGCAGCTTCCCGGTCCTCTCGATCACCTGAAGGTCCAAAGGCGTTTGCGATGGCACGCAATTCCTCAGGGGCAGATCGCGCGGCGTCCGACAGCGCTTTGGCAACCCGTTCAGTCGCATCGAGATCCTCGTAAGCGATTTCTGTCATCCCGAGATCGATCATCAGAAAACGTTTGCTGAAAGCCGCCTCAACATCATTGCCGCTATCCTCCCATTGGGGGAGGAACTGCGCTTTAAATGAGTCTTTCGTACCATCCGATCGGAGGCCGATAAGACGGCCTACTGACAGAAAGGGGCCATAACGTGAACCACGGACGGGTATCTTGGCAATCATTGGCATTGCAATCTCCTTTCATGAAAGAACCTTCAAAAGAAGGCGTTCACCACGTGGCGAGCGCCTCTCGTATCGGTTCGCGGTAGAGTTCGCGGGCAAACGCGCTTCTTGTTGTCACTGGTGAGCTTGGTGCGTAAAGCAACCTGCTTCCGCCGATCATGCTGCCAACCGCATCTCCAACCTTGGTCCATGAGAAGGGCATGCCATCGTAACGGAAAATAGCACCTTTACCCTGCGTGAGACCGTAGAGCCTGCCACCGGCCACCGCGAGGCTGTCTGCTGCATTGCCAATTCGCGTCCACGATTCCGGGGTACCGTTGTAGGACCAAACCTCTTGGCGGTCCGTTGTCATACCGAACAGCAGGCCACCCTGGCCGGCGACAAAGCCGATGCCCGGTCCGCCGATCCGCGTCCAGGAATTTGCGCTCGCATCATGAGAGAGGATGTCGCCGGTCGAACCGTCAATGGCATAGGCTTCATCGCCACCGCCGATTATCGAAACAACGTTGTCGCGCACCTGTGTCCAATCATTCGGTGTGCCGTTCCATCGGAACAGCCTGTTCCCAGAAGGGGATATTCCGTAGACTGTCGCGCCTACGCCCGCAAATGCGGCCCCAGGTCCCCCTATCCGCTCCCATGCCATGGGTGCCCCGGTAAAACGCCAAATGTCTTCGGTCCCGGGCTCGATAGCGTACAGATCGTTGCCGCCGTCAATCAAAGTTGCAGCCGGACCACCGATTTGTGTCCATTGACCGGCAGGCCCGTCGTGGCGGAACACCGCCTGTCGATCCGGCGTCAGGCCGTACGCCGTCGCCCCTATCCCGACCCATTGGCTGCCGGGGCCACCAACGACACTCCAGTTGTCATTAATGTCAAGCATCAGGAGATCGGCGTCAGGCGGGATGTCGCGTTCCGGGTCTCGTATCTGATTGAGGAACCAGCCAAGCACGTATTTTTCAATTACAGGTCTGCCGCCACCGCGTCGGAAAGGCAGGCTCAGTTCGGCAGCATCCGCATAGCCGACATCGTCGCCGGAAGGCCCGCCCGAGCCGCCCTTTCTGCGGAGAACAACACTTTGCATGAAGTTCTGAACAATCCCGGACTTTCCGGCAGCCAATGCCTCTTCCTCAAGCACGCTGCGCAGATCCGAGGCGCTGGCGGGCCCTGAATCCCGGCCCGTGATCGGGCTGCTATAGGTCGGGTCGGAAGCGTCTGCGACGATCATGTTCCCCTCGAACAGCCGCCGCGAGATCCCGAAGTCAAAAAAGTGCATGGCATCCACGCCTTCATAGAGACGCGCCATATCCTGAAGCGTGGTGATGTTGTCCGCCCAGGGCCGGTCTGCCGTCGGGCAACCTGGGTACATTTCCGTTTGCGAAAACCCGAGCTCCTGCTGGGCCCGTCGTGTTATGGTCGTCGTTCCAAACAGGTCCATGACCGCGTCGAGCGACCGGTTGTGGGATTCCCACATCATCGTCGGCAACGCATCTGTCAGCGGCGCCGAGCCCGAGACCGTCCCGGGCCCTGCCGTAAGGCAAACAGTGTCTGTCCGCGCAGCACCTGTGGCACCCGCGGGTTCGAACCATGAAACGCGTGTCGACATCGAGGTATTCGGGTCGCGGTCGACATCAATAAGCGCATGCAGATAAGGAAGCAGTTTCAGAACGCTCAGCGGTTGAAAACAGGTGTCCGCCGCATGTTCGGCAAGGACGCGGCCCGAGGCGTGCTTGACAAGGAAACCGCGCCGAATGCTCAGGCCGTAATCGGGGTGATCGTAGCACCGCAGCATGAACGCGCGGATGCGGCTTGTTTCGACGAGGTCATCCTCGAAAAGCCAGACTTCCTGTCGGTCAGGTGTAAGGCCGTAAACAAATTCGTCCGCTGCCACGAATTGCGCGCCGGGACCACCGATCCGCTCCCATCGGGTTTCTTCACGGAAATAGCGCCAGATGTCGCCCGTGCCGGGCTGGACGGCACAAAGACGGTTTCCTCCGCCGATCAATGTTTGTGCGGGTCCGCCAACCCTGTTCCAACGGTCGGCGCGCTCATCATATTCATAGACCGCCTGCCGGTCCGGCGTGAGGCCGTAGATCCGCGCCCCCACCCCGACCCACTCTGCACCAGCGCCGCCAATACGCCGCCAGCTTCCGTCGTACCGCGCCCAAGCCCATATCGCAGCGTCGCCCGGTGCCGAAGCCCAGATACGCGATCCCCCCTCCACTATGTTTTCAGCAGGGGTCGGGCCGATGACTGTCCAGTCGTTTGCAAACCGATCATAGCGTAGAAGACGGTCGCGGTTGGGCGACAAGGCATAGAGCGCGTTGCAAACACCGGCGAATTGGGCGCCAGGTCCGCCGACGCCAATCCAGTTGACCCCATCGTAGCGGAAGACGCCACCGCCGCCAGGTGAGGTTGCGTAAAGGTCCCATCCTCCGCCGATGAGGGCCTCGGCCGGACCTCCGATCTGAGACCAGTCGCCGGTGCGGGGATTCCGGGTGAACACCGCCTGCCTGTCCGGCGTGAGTGCTGCAAGTCTGCCGCCATAAACGGCCAAACTGTGAGCGGGTCCTCCGATCTTCGACCAAGGCATCGCGTCGCTCCTTTGCATAGAATTCCGCCGCCGCATGTGTTGCGGTCCTAAAACGAGATTGCCGTTTGCTACGACAAGGATGTCCCGCTGGGATCAATGGCCAAGGGCCAAGGGCTGTCTACTACGGAGATGTCGGAAATTTTCCGAAGGCCAGGGTAGCGGCCGAGAGAGCAAAGCAATGCAGAAATTGTTGTTTAACATTCCCCTTTAAAGGGTCTTGCGCAAATGCTGTTTGCATCAGCGGAATAGTTCCGAACATCTGCTGATTGTAACGAGTTACATGAGAGAATTGGCACTAATTTCGAGAGTAATTATACAATAATTCACAATCGAAAACAACTTTTGCCCGACAAGTCCTCTTTCGATTACGTGTTGTATGGCATCGCTTACGGCCGCTTCGCGCGCAACAAAGGTTCTGTCGCAAACTATGTCTCCACCTATCAGGCCGAGCGTGGTTCTGGTAGCGCATGCTTAGTTAAGACAAGTGCAGACCGTGACCATCTCATTCAAAGGTGTGCACTTTCCGAAAGACGTTATCTTGTACGCTGTTTTTTCTATCTCCGATACGCCGTGTCATACCGAGATCTGGAAGAAATCATGGTGGAGCGAGGTGTTGAACTGAAGCACGCGACGCTAATCCGTTGGGTGAACAGTTATGCCGGTCTTTTAGCTGATGCTTCGCGACACAAGAAGCGTCGTACCGACCGTTCGTGGCGCATGGATTAGACTTTTATGTCAAAGTGAAGGGTGAATAGGTCTTTCTCTATCGCTCGATAGACAAACACGGCAAGACCCTGGGCTTCATGCTATCAAAAGTAACCATTCGCTGCGTGTTGTCTGAGCTGGAAAGGCCCGGACAAATCCGCCTCTTGCTCATGCGACTGTTGCTGCAGCAACATCCGCTCTCAAGAGCGGTACGGCAGTCATTGCGATTCAGCGATAGTCAGCAGGAATTGGACGGTGCAGAGATTGACAGTCACCCAATCGGTGAACAACAATCAGCACCCCTGCCAATCAATCAAAAGCCGCTTATGCGCTCAATTAGCCAGTACATCGACACTGAACCGATGCCATAGGCGGCAATCACTGTTGTACTTTGGCTGATCGGGCGTGCCATCAGCCGCCAGATCGCAAGCAACAGAGCCAATGCACCAATAAAAATCAATTGTCCGGCTTCAACGCCAAGGTTAAATGCAAGCAAGGCCGCTGGAATATCGTTCGCGGGCAGCCCAATGTCAGCCAAGGCGCCTGCGAAACCAAGGCCATGCAATAGGCCAAATCCAAAACATACGATCCAGGGCTTTTGTTTTGAAAGCCGGAACTGACCGTCTTCATCCTTCGCAATCTCCGTGGCTAAAAACACGATGGACAGCGCGATGACGGCCTCGACCGGCGGACCAGGAACATTCAAGACACCAAACGTCGCCAGCGCCAGAGTGATGGAATGTGCGAGTGTGAAGGCCGTCACAGCGCCAACCAGTCTCCAGGGTTCGCGCACCAGAATGAAAAGCGCAAAAACGAACAGAAGGTGATCCCAACCTTCCAATATGTGCTCAAAACCCAATAAGGCATAAGCCGCAAAAACTGACCAGAGAGTCTGCTCAGAAGGTATGTTCTGGATGGCTGTTTCAGGTGTAAAGCGGAGCGTGGTCGGTTCAGCGTTTAGGGGATGCAAACGAACCAATACGTCGTTCTTTTGAGCCTCCAAGCCGTCAATTGCGATGGGTTGTCCTGCGATATCCGCATGGCACTCGACTATCCAAGATGAAACCCATGATCGATTATCGGAAATTGGCGAAGGACCTCGTGTGGGTGCACAGCCTTCTGGCAACACTGCATCAATCGCCATGGGTTGACCATTCACATCAGGCTTTAGCCAGTGGACGCTCCAGGTGCCCGAGGAGATTTGGCGTAGCTCCAGATATCCGGGATCAAGTGCGTGGGCATTGGCCTTTGCCGCGAGCCAAGCGCATAGAACAAAAACCAATAAGCCGGCCAGCCATCTCATTCGGCTGGACCTACGAGATCGGGGCTTACGATCTGGTATTTTTTGACTAAGCTCTCGTATTGCGCCTGCGCTAAGTCTTCACTCGCGACACGACGCCAATCGCGCAAAACATCACTTTGAATTTCGGATAACGGAGGTATTCGACTGGGCTCAAAGGCAAGCACTTGAACAAGATGAACACCATAGCCCGATTGTATCGGTCCGGTCCAAGGACCCGTTTGTACCTCTGCGAGACTTTTTGAAAACCCTGCGCCAAAGACCGAGTCGATTACTCTGGTCGCGGTCAACGGCATTGAAACAGGTAGCAATGTTGAAGCTCCTGAAACGGAAGGCTCCTGCCCGGCTCTCAGCTCAGCTAGCGCTGCCTCAATTTGAGGATTGCTTGGCGCTTCGCCCAGAAAGACCTGAGTGAACGCCACCTTGTCTGGTGTTGCGTACCGTTCCGGGTTTTGGTCGAGAAACGACTGTAATTCATCGTCCTCCGGAACCACTGACGTCGCAATTGCTTCTGTCAGAAAATCCATCTTCTGGCTTAACCGAGACCTGATCACGGTATCTCCACGATCCAGGCCGAGTTTTCTTGCTTCTCTGACCAGAACCTCTTCACGAATTGAAGCATCGACCAAGGCGATGAACTCAGCATCGCTTGGTCGACGGTTCCACCTGGCTTCAAACTGATCTGCCAAACGGGCGACGTCGTCCTCGGTGACAGTGATGATTTCCAGATTTTCGACCGTTTCGGTCTCCGGGGCAACAATATGGAACCAAATGAAAATAGCCGCCCCAATCAAAAAGAAATGGAACAGAGGTTCTTTCAGTATTCTCATGAAGGCTCCTGCAAGACCCGAGCTTGCGCTCTCATTTCAACTGTTTTTTGCAAAGGAACTCACACCGCACAAGCTTCATACCTATGGTGACTGCCCCGAGGTGCGTTCACCGTCTCGCCATCCAAGTCCATCCCTAATTCACGTTACTCTGCCGGCGTGTACCAAATCGGCGAGGAATATGCCCGCTCCTGGTGTGTTAGAACAGCATCTTGCGGCAACTCTGCACCGAACCTCAGCTTGTCATAAAGAATCCAACGAGGAGTTGGGATTTCGATTGCCCGAACGTAGTAAAACGCCCTTGCGTTGGGGTCGAAATCCGGGTCGGACCAAACCTTCACCAACTCGGCGGTGCCGATTGTGTTGGTCCAACTTGCCGTCTCAAGGTCGACTGTGTTTCCAACAGCAGGAATCTTGCCGTTTTCATCAGCCACGCGATCATCTGACCACGCGACGTCATAAACTTTTTCCTGCAAGCCGCCGTCCGAGTCGAGCCATCCCTTCACAACCTGAACGCGGTCCAGATTTGCACCAACCGGGTCGCGCAGGGCAGCTATTAGGAAGGACGGTGCCCCATCACCTTCGCGGGGGCGCAAATCCGACCCCATGGGAACACCTTTGGTATAGCCAACATCTGCAAGGAACCTGGTCTCTACGTCAGCATCGCTAAAGTCCCATCCGCCAAAGAATCTCAACCCGATCCGAGGTCCGGTCGTCGCATAGGTTTCGCGCCGCTTGAATGCATCGAAGATCGCTGCGCGTGTGTTCTCTGTCGCCCAAACAGCTGTGTACCCAGACGCGACCAACAGATCGCCGGGAATTTCACCAAGATCGTTGGCGATGAATGGGTGCTTGATACGAGTGGCCGATGGCTCAACGCTGACCGACTTGCCAAAAAAGTTGTCCTCTTCAGCCGTCGCCAACGATGTGTGGCTGTCCGTAGCGCCACCCATGCCGAACTTGTAGGGATTCACGCCGAACTTTTCTTCCAGCATCAAACCCCGTTTCAGCGCTTCTCGGGCATATTCCCCGGCCAACATATCTTCTGTCTTAAGCTCGGTGATATCGAGATTGCCGACGTCCCAGTTTTCATAGTCGGCAAATTCATCATCCGGGCTCAGGAACGGGTGCGCTTCGCCGTCACCCTTGATCTGCGTAACTTCATAGTGCGGTTCCCATTTTGCGCGCGCAGCTACGTATTCTTCGTCCACCTTTCCGCCGTGATATGTGTCTTCGGTCGGAAACATCCATCCATTTGACAAGTTTCCATTATGGGCAAAGGCGACAGCGCGACCGCCGGTTTTTTCCTGGTACTCTTCCAGCCAGGCATAGAGCGATTTTGGGTCTGTGTCGCCGTAAGGCGGTTGCGTGACTGGGGGCACCATCTGAAGCGCTCTGATCGGCCCGTCCCGCAACATGACGTTCCGGTGAAGATTGAACCCCTTCGGTACAGAGGTCCACTCGAACCCGATAAAGGCCGTAAAGTTCCCGGGGTCGTTGTGCCGCTCGGCCGCGAGCACAATATGTTCCCAGGTAAACGCAAAGGCGTCGGCACCCGGGCTGTAAGACTCAAGCAGGATTTCCGGCAGGGTCATCTGAGAGAAATTCGTAATGATATCAAAGGCTGTCTTCCCGGCTTCTTCACCTCCGGCTTTATACCCTTCGTACCACTCCAGACCTTTTGGGTCGGAAATAACGCCCGGCTTGCCGGCCTGCAGATCCGGCGCGAACCCCATCAGATCAGTGTGATCCGTCAAGACCATCCAATCCAATGGTCGCCCCAGTCTGACGGGTTGGCCTGTCGAGGAGATGACCTGTTCACCCTTGGCAAAACGCCACGCATCATCGGGCAGCAACGTGTTTCCAAATGCGCCCGCGTCCAGAGAAAGGCCCGTATGAAGATGGGTATCACCCCACAACGGCCGCTCTGGAAAGCTGCGTTGTGCATAAGGGGAGTAGGGTCGTTCCAAGAATAAACCTTCGGCGGCCTCTGCGCTTGGCACAGCGTCAGAGAAAGCGGAAGCCGGTGCAAACACCAGCGCGAAGACAAAAGCGGAAACCCGGTACATATTGACCTCCCAAATCAACAATACGGTTCGAAACAGAGCTTTTTTCGGCTTATTAATATTCGATTTTATATATATCATATGGTGTCGATTTCTGAAAATAATTTCCCCGGCGATGTTCTTTACGCCGTCATGGGTCGTATTTCTGTGCCAGCATGAGCTTTTCGCCGGCCACCGCCAGACCTCATTGCGTCATAAGCAATGACTGAGCGTATTGGTAAAGGTTCCAAAACCAAGCCCCAACAATCGGGACGTACCGTGGCAAGCCATGTCCCAAACCGACTTACTCGGATGCAGCATTTTCATGCAAAACCATGTTTAGGAAAAACTGCGTTGCGGGGTCCGTTTCTTCGAGTGCTACCAAAGCTTCAAACTTTTGGTGCAGCGCAGTTTCGCCCCAATTTCGGGTTGCAACAGCGATTTGCAGGGTCAATTCCGGATCTCTATCCAGAACATTCGCAAAAACCCGTATGATCTCATCCCGGAACTGCTTGTGTGACGATCCAGCGTCGGACAATGCCCGAACCAGAGCCTTCTTGTCATCCCGCGTCTTCCTGCGGTCCTTGAGCGCGCGACCAATTGCGTTGATTGCACGTAGCCTGTCCGCCTCTATCCCGGCGAGCGCCCACTCATGGGAATGCAAGCCACCCGATCTCAAGGATTTGGCAAAGCGCGAGCGGACAATCGAACGTGCCTGTGGATCGTTTTGTAATCCCAATAGTCGAATAGCAACGGGCCAGTAAGCAAAGCGGTTCAAGTCATTCAACTCTTCCATAATCTGGCTGGTTGAAACCCTGCCGCCAATCGGGCGCAAATATGCATAATCTGCTCGCCCGATTTCCACCATGGCCATGTCATGCAGGGCTTGATCCGGGTGCCACATATAGTCAGAAAAGAACGAAACGCGTGTAGCGCAGTCAGTTTCTCCTAAACGCCAAAGCCGACTATGGGTTTGAAGCTTTTCAAGAAACGCGCTTCTTTCTGAATTCATCACAAAGATGCGCCGCCAAGCCCGCGAAAAATTGCGCCCGGCCTTGTCGTTGATTTCTGGTCCATATGTCAGCAGAACCGTTGTCGTTGGGTCGGCGCGGAATGCCCGCCGCGTAACGCTGTCTATGAGAAATGGAATTTTGGGTGCGTTACTTAGTTTTTCGTCGCTCCCCTTAAAGACGCGCCTGGTCGAATACTCAAACGGATTTTCTGGTGCCGGACCTGCAAATACAACAACTTCTGCGGCCAGTATTTGATCAGAAATGGATGCCTCTGGCAGTTCGACACAAACCACGCAAGCATGCAAAGCAGGCGGTGCTGCAAACCCGAGCATACATATGACAGCTGCAATAGACCTTCGCATCATTGGCTCACAGACCCAAAATTCAATTCGCAAGCGTTACTGGTGCCTTGAAAGTACCAAAAAAACACTGCTTTGCGAAACCGCTTTAAAACCTGAAGGTCTCTCTTCAGCCCAGAGGTTTTGAACAACAGCCTGAAAATGAGAAGGAAAATCGATACACAAGCTACCTATTCGTGACACCTTGTGGTTTGAAGAGTGAAGACGGTAAGGCGACGTACTCGTTAC
>NZ_JBXWSB010000048.1:0-31926 GCF_059613205.1 Ruegeria sp. BHSB064 | reverse complement strand
AAGGGGGTTCTAAGGTTTACTCCCAAAACCCGCAACCCAAAAAAACAAAAATCCAAAAGTTTTTTGAAAACACACAAAAGAATCAACTATATCAATAGATTAATGGAAGTAAGACAAGCCAGAGGGGGCCGAAACCCGCTCGCGAAAGCTCAAAATTCACGGCGCTGCACCCTTATGCACACAGTTACCCACAGACTCGCTGCCAGCTCAGGCTGAATCGGCTGTCTTTGATCCGGAAACGAGTCGTGGCATCGGCAAACGCAGGGCAAGAAGTGCGAGAATGATCGTCAGATAGACCAGCGGCTCGATCTGGAACCCTTTGGCCAACATCACGTAGTGCAAGGCACCCAGCAATGCAGTCGGGTACACCAAACGGTGGAGCTTGCGCCAACGCGGCCCCAACCTACGCACCGACCAATTGTTGGATGTCACCACCAGCGGCACCATAAGAAGGAAAGCCGCCATGCCGACCGTAATATAGGGGCGCTTGAGAATGTCCGCCCAGATCTGGCTGGGAAGCTGTACATCCAATACCAACCAAACCAGAAGATGCAGACTGACATATGAGAACGTCAGCACTCCGATGGCGCGCCGGAACTTCATCAGGTTCAGACCTGCAAACCGGCGCAGGGGCGTGATTGCCAGACCCGCGATCAGAAGTTGCAGGGCCAGTTCGCCATAGCGATGTTCCAGCGCTTCGATCGGGTCGATACCCAGCCCCCCGGTCAGACCCAGATAGAACAGCCAGGGCGCAGGTAGCGCCCCAAGCAGGTAGACGGCCCATACCGGAATACGGCGGAATATCTGGTTCACGGCCTGCATAGTCTCAGTAGTTTTTGGTCAGATCCAAGCCTTCATACAGGCTAGCGACCTCATCCTCATAGCCGTTGAACATGAGAGTCGGGATTCGTTTGGCAAACAGACCGCCCCCAATGCGACGCTCGGACGCCTGTGACCAACGCGGGTGATCTACATTTGGATTCACATTGCTGTAAAATCCGTATTCACGCGGGTTGGACATGTTCCAGCTTGTGGGCGGCTCTACGTCGGTCAGAGTGATGCGCACAATCGACTTGATCGACTTGAACCCATATTTCCACGGAACCACCAAACGCAAAGGCGCGCCGTTTTGGTTCGGAATTGTTTTCCCGTAAATTCCTGTGGCCATGATCGTCAGCGGGTGCATCGCCTCGTCCAGACGCAGCCCTTCACGATACGGCCATTCGAGTATCGGGAATCGGGTTCCGGGCATTTCATCCGGACGGTACGCAGTTTCGAAAGCCACATATTTAGCACCGTCCTGAACTCCGGCCATGTTCAGCAGGTCGGCAAGTTCGAACCCGTTCCAAGGAATAACCATGGACCACGCCTCGACACATCGGAAACGGTATATCCGCTCTTCGATGGTCATCTCTGACAGAATGTCGTTGAAGTCATACTCGCCCGGGCGATCCACCAAACCGTCGATCTTGACGCTCCAGGGTTCAGTGACCAGAGATCCGGCATATTTGGCGGGATCGTCTTTGCCGGTCCCGAACTCATAATAGTTGTTGTAGGTCGTGATCTCTTCCCATGTATTCGGCTCCAACGCGTCTTGCGCCGCAGCCGGGCGCGCCATCGCGGTCAGTCCGACACCCGCCAGCCCGGCCATCACCTGCCGCCGGTTCAGGAACGCCGCCTGTGGGGTGACGTCGGCTTGTGTCAAAGTATTTTTCCAGCGATGCGCCATATGGGTCTCCGTCATGTACATTGGTCTGTGTTGACTTAATGTGCTGATAGCATAGCGCCAGCGAAACAGGCGTAACGATTGAGCGAAGTGACTGTAACGTTCTCAATTCAGGCTACCTGCAACGACCACAGTAATTCTACCTGTTCAGCTTTCCTTTTCGCCTGCTTTGGCCGAGCTGTTTTCCAGAAACCTTTACAACGGCACCGAGCAGACTGCACTCTGTCACGCAGGTATCGCACGCGATCCTGCGCGTTGCTTGCCTGCCATTGCAGCCGTATCGCTGCAGAAAGGGAGGAAGAATTATGTGTGACATCTGTGTAATGAGCGCCGTCAAGGACAGGATGCTGTCTCGGCGCGGGTTTTTCAAAGCTGCTGCTGCGACAAGCGTTGCCGCCGCCGCAACCGGTGGCATGGCCCCCGCAGCTCTGGCCGCAGGACATGGCAGTGTCGAGGACATGACCCACACGCTCAGCCCGGAATTTCCGACATGGGGCGGGGATCCCGGTATTTCGGCTGAACAACCCTTCAACTTTGCAGATCACGGATTCAACCTGTTCAACTTGTCGATCAATGAACATACCGGCACCCATATCGACGCCCCGCTGCATTTTTCGGCGGATGGCACCTCGGTGGATGAGATCCCGGTCAACGATCTGGTGGCCCCATTGTGCGTCGTGGACATCGCCGCCCGCGCGGCAGACGATGCAGACACACGTGTCACACCAGACGATCTGAAAGCGTGGATCGCAGCAAATGGTGACATCCCCGATGGGGCCTGCGTCGCGATGCATTCAGGTTGGGGCGGCAAGACCGCAACAGATGCGTTCCGCAACTTCGATGGCGAAGCGCAGCACTATCCCGGTTTTCATGTCGAAGCGGCGCAGATGCTGATGGAGGACACCGGCGCGCGGTCAATAGCCGTGGATACATTGTCGCTGGATCATGGCATGTCGGCAGATTTTGCCACTCACTATGCGTGGCTGCCATCAGGTCGGTTCGGAATTGAATGCCTGGCCAATCTGGATCGGGTGCCAGCCTCGGGCGCAACGCTTGTCATCGGCGCGCCGAAACATGCAGGTGGAACCGGTGGGCCAGCGCGGATTTTTGCGTTGGTGTGAACCTATGGACGACGACGAAACGGGCTTGTCTGTACTATTGGTCCGTTTCTCACCATGCGCACCAAAGACATCAAGCCCAGCGGACACATCAACCCATGGCAAAGACGGCTTTAGATACGACCTCGCGCTATGATACCGCTGCGCCTAAATGGCGGGACAAGATGCGCGCACTTGGCTACTACGATGCATATCTTGGGTTTCTCTCGGCGGAACACCCCGCGCCGGAACCAAAGCAGTACGTTGTTGACGTAGGCGCTGGGACAGCCTCCTTCGCCGAGGCTTGGGTCGCCATTCATGGACCGCCCAAAGACTTAACGCTGCTTGAACCCAGTTCCGTCATGCTGCAACAGGGTCAGGGCGCATTGCGGGCGCGGGGCGTAGAACCAAGTATTGCACAAGGCATGCTGGGCTCTGTCAATCTTGAACCTGCCGACGTGGCACTTGCAGCGCATGTGATTGAACACTGCCCGAACCCCTTGAACGCGCTTGAGCAGATACGTGACCTTCTGCAACCCGGTGGTCGTTTGTATCTGGTGGTGTCAAAGCCGCATTGGTGCAATGCGATCATCTGGCTACAATGGCGACACCGCACGTTTCGCAGGGAAGAGATCTTGGCCCTGTTGGATCAAGCAGGATTTGAATGCGAAGGCGTATACGCATTCCCTTCAGGTCCACCGTCCCGGACAAGTTTCGGAATACTGGCCCGTCGCAGAGGCTAGTTTCCAAAAAAGACCCGCCGATATGGCGGGTCTTCTTATTTCTGTTGGATCAATGCACCACGGCATCATCCGGGCGGGGTCGGTCTGACGTCCCCAGCCGGTCGCCAATGATCAACCCGTCCGAACCCGCGGTGACGGGAACGGTCTCGCCATCCTTGATCTCGCCAGCCAGCAACGCTTCGGCCAGCGGGTTCTGCAACGCGCGCTGAATCACGCGCTTCAACGGGCGCGCACCAAAGACCGGATCATAGCCTTCGTTGGCCAGCCATTCCTTCGCGCCGTCGTCCAGCGCCAGCTCGATCTTGCGGGCAGCCAGACGTTTCTGCAGACGCGCCATCTGGATATCGACAATGCCATCCATGTCAGCCCGCTTGAGCCGGTCAAAGATGATGGTCTCGTCCAGACGGTTCAGGAATTCCGGCCGGAAATGTGCCCGGACCGCGTCCATCACATCCCGCCGCGCCTGCGCGCTGTCCGCACCTTCGGGCAATTGGCTCAGCGCCTGAGACCCAAGGTTCGACGTCAGGATGATCAGCGTCTGCTTGAAATCCACGGTGCGGCCCTGACCGTCGGTCAGAACACCGTCATCCAGAACCTGCAACAGCACGTTGAACACATCCGGGTGCGCTTTTTCGACCTCATCAAACAGCACAACCTGATAGGGCCTGCGCCGCACGGCTTCGGTCAGCACACCGCCTTCGTCATAACCGACATAGCCCGGAGGGGCACCGATCAGACGGGCAACCGCGTGTTTCTCCATGAACTCGGACATGTCGATGCGCACCATCGCGTTGTCATCGTCGAACAGGAAGTTCGCCACGGCCTTGGTCAGCTCGGTCTTACCTACACCGGTCGGCCCGAGGAACAGGAACGAACCCAGCGGGCGACCTTCGTCATTCAGGCCCGCACGCGCACGGCGCACGGCGTTGGCAACAGCAGTGACCGCCGCATCCTGACCGATCACGCGGGAATGCAGATCGTCTTCCATCCGCAGCAGCTTCTCACGCTCACCTTCCAGCATTTTCGAGGTCGGAATACCCGTCCAGCGCTCGACCACAGCAGCGATCTGAGTTGGGCGCACTGTTTCCTCGGCCATCATCGCATTGCTTTCGGCGTTTTCGGCCTCGGTCAGCTTTTTCTCAAGCTCTGGGATGACGCCATAGGACAGCTCCCCGGCTTTTGCCAGATTACCTTCGCGCTTGGCGATTTCCAGATCAGCGCGCGCCTTGTCGAGCTGTTCCTTCAGATCACGGGCACCAGCCAGCTTGTCGCGTTCGGCCTGCCATTGAGCCGTCATCTCGGCAGATTTCTCCTGCAGATCGGCCAGATCCTTTTGCAAGGTTTCCAGGCGATCTTTCGAGGCCGCGTCATCTTCAAGCTTCAGCGCCTCTTCCTCGATCTGCATCTGCAGGATCTGGCGATCCAGCTGGTCGAGCTCTTCCGGCTTGGAGTCCACCTCCATCCGCAGGCGCGACGCTGCCTCATCGACAAGGTCGATAGCTTTATCTGGCAGGAACCTGTCAGTGATATAGCGATGCGAGAGGGTCGCAGCCGACACCAGCGCCGAATCCGAGATGCGCACACCATGGTGCAGCTCGTACTTTTCCTTGATGCCCCGCAGGATGCTGATCGTGTCCTCGACGGTTGGCTCGGTCACCATCACAGGCTGGAACCGGCGCGCCAAGGCTGCGTCTTTTTCCACATATTTACGGTACTCATCCAACGTGGTTGCACCGATACAATGCAACTCACCCCGGGCAAGCGCAGGCTTAATCAGGTTTGCAGCGTCCATCGCGCCGTCGGATTTACCAGCGCCGACCAGTGTGTGCATCTCGTCGATGAACAGGATGATCTCACCGGCGGCCTCAGTGACTTCGGTCAGAACGGCCTTGAGTCGTTCCTCGAACT
This sequence comes from Ruegeria sp. BHSB064, assembly GCF_059613205.1. Lineage (NCBI taxonomy): Bacteria > Pseudomonadati > Pseudomonadota > Alphaproteobacteria > Rhodobacterales > Roseobacteraceae > Ruegeria > Ruegeria sp. BHSB064. Next base: position 26,452 of record NZ_JBXWSB010000048.1, on the reverse strand, counting down.
CACCACGGTATTTCGCACCGGCGATCAGCGCACCCATGTCGAGCGCCAGCAGCTTCTTGTCCTTCAGCGATTCCGGCACGTCACCGTTGACGATGCGCAGGGCCATGCCCTCGGCAATCGCGGTTTTACCGACGCCGGGTTCTCCGATCAGAACCGGGTTGTTTTTGGTGCGGCGCGACAGAACCTGCATCGAACGGCGGATTTCCTCATCCCGCCCAATGATCGGGTCGATCTTGCCTTCAGCCGCGGCCTCGGTCAGGTCTCGCGCGTATTTCTTGAGCGCATCATAGCCCTCTTCCGCCGATGCGGTATCAGCGGTACGACCCTTGCGGATGTCATTGATCGCTTCATTCAGTTTCTGGGCGGAAACAGCTCCGGCTTCCAAAGCGTCCTTGGCTTTGGATTTCACCATACACAGCGCCATCAGCACACGTTCGACCGGCACAAAGCTGTCGCCCGCCTTGGTGGCAATCTTGGCAGCCTCGTCCAGAACTTTGGCGGTCTGGCCGTCCATGTAAATCTGGCTCGCGTCGCCGCTGACCTTCGGGATCTTACCCATGGCCGCGTCCAGCGCCTCGACCACGCGGTTCGGCGCGCCGCCCGCGCGTGTGATCAGGTTGCTGGCCAGCCCCTGATCGTCATCCATCAATGCTTTGAGTATATGTGTGGGCTCCAGCCTCTGGTGCCCTTCGCGCAGCGCAATGGTCTGCGCCGCCTGCACGAATCCCCGTGCCCGCTCGGTGAACTTGTTCAAGTCCATGATATTCTCCTTTTCCAAGCGCCCCGTTTTGACATGCCCGCTTGGCAGCACATATCGGTCGAAGCCTCACATTCAATCTGGGAAATATCTTTTCCGGTTCAAGAGGCTAAGGCGCAGAAATCACGCCTATTCGCGTTGAATCGTGTAAACGGTATAACCACCGGTTTCGGCAACCTGGACCGCACCCAGATCATCCACCAAAGACTGCGCTGCCGCACTTCCCGTCGGGCACGACACCAGATCGGCCGTGTGATCCAGGAAATTGCCGGTAAAACCCGTTTCGCCCGTAAGCTGACACCAATCATCCTCGGATCTGTAGCCGCCCACCAGACGCAGATCATCATTTGTCGGTGCAGGCGCGGCCCCTGTTTCGGGTGTTTCGGGTGGGGTTTCGTCACATGCAACCAGCGCAACCAACACGCCCAACACAACCAGCTTTTTCATTTTCTGTCCCTTGTTCTGAAATCAAGTGCTCAATACCGGTCACAATAGCACAAAATGAAGGTGCCCGCGCCCGGCTTCGAAGATGGACAGAACCGCCTGAACCCGCTAGGACGCAGACGTTTGCCAAAAAGGAGCGCCCCCATGTCCGATGACCGTCTGATCGTAGCCCTCGATGTCCCCAATGCCCTGCAAGGTCTGGCTATGGCTGAACGGCTGGGCGACAGCGTTTCGTTCTACAAAATCGGTTTGGGTATGCTGACAGGTGGCGGGCTCGCGTTGGCGAACGAGCTGAAACAGGATCACGGCAAGCGCATCTTTCTGGACTTGAAGCTGTTCGACATCGGCAACACAGTGGAAAACGCCGTGCGTGGGCTGGCACAGTTCGATCTGGATTTCCTGACCGTGCATGGCGACCCGCATGTGGTGCGCGCTGCAAAAGAAGGTGCGGCGGGCAAGGAACTGAAGATCCTCGCTGTGACGATCCTGACTTCGCTGAACCGCGATGATCTGGACGCCAGTCTTCTGAAAGATGGCGACGTACAGGATTTGGTGGTTGAACGCGCCGCCAAGGCGCTGGATGCCGGAGCGGATGGAGTCATTGCCAGCCCGCAGGAGGCCGCCCTGATCCGTGCCCTGCCCCAGGCCGAAGGTCGCCTGATTGTCACCCCCGGTGTGCGCCCTGCTGGCGCTGCGCTGGGTGACCAGAAACGCGTGGCTACGCCCGCCAGTGCGATTCTGGACGGAGCGGATCATATCGTCGTTGGTCGGCCGATTTATCAGGCACAAGACCCAAAAGCGGCCGCCGAAGCCGTTCTCGCAGAGCTAAATTCCATAAAAGTTCACTGACTGAACCAGACGAATTCGTCAGGTTTGCGCGTTCGGTTTACCAGATAACAAATTGACCTTACGTCACTTTGTGGGAAAACCGCGCCAAATCGTCCCTGTGCCGGAAAACACACATTCAAGTTGCGAGTTTTTACAAAACCGTCATCGGCCTATCGAAACTTGGGAAATTCAGCGATTCTCGGGGCAATACTCCCCAACGAACCGCTTCTTCCTGAGGTTCGTTACTTCCCCCCGCCACGCAGCGGGGGGCTTCTTTTCAGAAGCCTCCACCGCAAAACCGGACCTTTGATCCAGCACCGAAGCTGGTATAAATGACCTCCAAGCCAACTGCGGAACGCATGAGGGCGCAGATGCCCGGTCTTTGCCGAGATTGCCTGACACCTTTGACAAACGAACGGCGCTGCCCGGCCTGCGGCAGCCCTAGGGTCAAGTCGCACCCCGAGCTCTTTGACCTGTCTATCGCACATATGGATTGCGACGCCTTCTATGCATCGGTTGAAAAGCGCGACAACCCTGAACTGGCGGACAAGCCTGTCATCATAGGTGGCGGAAAACGGGGTGTGGTTTCGACGGCGTGTTACGTGGCCCGGATACGCGGTGTGCGCTCTGCCATGCCCATGTTCAAAGCGCTGCAACTTTGCCCCGACGCGGTTGTGATCAAACCGCGCATGTCGGTCTATGCGGATGTATCGCGCGACATCCGCGCCATGATGGACGAATTGACGCCGGTCGTCGAGCCGCTGTCCTTGGACGAGGCGTTCATGGATCTTTCGGGCACCGAAAGACTGCACGGGGCTCCGCCTGCCATCATGTTGGCCCGGTTGGTCAAACGGATGAAAAACGAATTGGGCGTGACAGGATCTATCGGGCTGAGCCACAACAAGTTCCTCGCCAAGGTCGCGTCAGACCTCGACAAACCGCGCGGCTTCTCGGTGATCGGCAAGGCCGAAACGGCAACGTTCCTGAACGACAAACCTGTGCGGCTGATCTGGGGCATCGGCCCGGCAGCGCAAGAATCGCTGGACCGGGCGGGGATACGAACGTTCAATGATTTGCTACGCTGGGATCAAGAGGCACTGACGGAACGCTTCGGTGCGATGGGGTATCGCCTGTGGCATCTGGCCCGGGGACAGGACAAACGACGCGTCTCGGCCCATGAGCCTATGAAGTCCATCAGCAACGAGACCACATTTTTCGAAGACACGGCCAACCCCGAGATCCTGGATGGGCATTTGTGGCGCATGGCCCTGAAAGTTTCTGACCGGGCCAAGGCCAAAGATCTGGCCGGACGGGTTGTCACGCTCAAACTCAAGAAGGCAAATCACAAGACGCTAACCCGGCGCGTGTCGCTTCGCGATGCGACCCAGATCGCCGACCGGATTTATCGCACTGCAAAAGGGTTGTTTGATCAGGTGGGCGATCAGGGGCCTTACCGCCTATTGGGGTGTGGTTTGTCTGATCTGTGCCCGGCAGATCAGGCCGACATCTCGGGCGATCTGCTTGATCCGGGCGCCGCCCGCAGGTCGCAGGCGGAACGGGCCACCGACGAGATTCGTCAAAGATTTGGCTCGGATGCCATTGTGAAGGGCCGCGCGCTGCGCTGACGCTACTCTGCCGCCAGGCGAACCGGTTCCGACCCGATGCTGGCAATTTCGCGCACCACCTGCCGCAAGAGTTTCGAAAACGCCATAAAATTGGCGTTTGGTGCGATCTTCTCTTCGTCCATATAAAGCGCGCGGTCGATCTCGATCTGAATGGCGTGCTGATGGCGACCCGGACGCCCGTAGGTCTGGGTGACATAGGCCCCGGCAAACGGTGCATTTCGCGCCACATTCAACCCCGCTGCAGCAAAGGCCGATTCAACAAGGTCCACGATTTCCGAAGACGCTGACGCGCCAAAACGATCGCCCAACACAATATCCGGACGGTTGCTGCGCGCCGTACCGGCCATCGAGACCGCCTCGTGCGGCATCGAATGGCAATCCACCAATATTGCCTGACCGAATTTCTCATGCGATTCGGCCAGCAGGGATTTCAATCGTGCGTGGTAGGGACGCCAATAGGTATCGATACGCAACCGTGCTTCATCCATGGTCAGCTTACCGCTGTAGATTGCCCGACCGTTGGCCACCACGCGGGGAATCACCCCCAACCCAGAAGCGACGCGCGGATTGTGCCCATGTCTGCGCGCACCGCTGATCAGGGCCGGGTCAAGTTCGTCCAGACTGCGATTCAAATCCAGATATGCACGGGGCATAGCCGCTTTGATCAAGGGCGCACCATGTTCGGCCGCCGGTGCAAACAGTTGATCCACAAAGGCATCTTCCGATGACCGAATCACGTTTTGATTCAGCACAGAACGTTTCAGAAAGGCCTCAGGATACTCTCGCCCGCTGTGCGGAGATGAAAAAACCACACAAGAGGTTCGGTTTTCGGGCATATCCAAGACATAGGCTGCGTTCTGCATGATCCCTCCGCGTTCGCAATCAACATAGACCGGAAAATTGTTCTTCCAAACCCCTTGAACCCCTGAACGACTCCTTTTATAGACCCCGCTACCGGCGCGGTGATCCGCGCCCCATTTCGTTATGGGGCTGGGCACGCAAAGGGAAAGTGGGCGGTTAGCTCAGCGGTAGAGCACTTCGTTGACATCGAAGGGGTCACAAGTTCGATCCTTGTACCGCCCACCATCTATTCACTGTTCCGGGCTTCCGGGGCACCCGACTAACCCAGGCGCTGGCCACGTCTTTGATGAAGGCGCCGCAGATTGGAGACAGACCATGAAGGTCAAGAACTCGCTCCGCTCGCTCAAGAACCGGCACCGTGATTGCCGTATTGTGCGTCGCAAAGGCCGCGTCTACGTGATCAACAAGACGCAGCGCAAGTTCAAAGCGCGTCAGGGCTAAGAACTGCATACATATGTTTTAAAGAACCGCGCCTTTCAGCGCGGTTTTTTTGTGCCTGACAACAATCTGCGAATGGTGAACCTGTCGCATATGTGCTGGTCGCATAATTCGCTGGCCAAAAGCGGCGAAGTCTTAAGCTGACATTTCTCATTGTTATAAGTCGTTCTCGTGTTAACGTTTGACTGATTTATGATGTCAGGAGGTCTGTTTTGGCCAACGATGACCCTAATGCGGTATTTGGGACAACTCTGACGGACATGGTTGCCGATATTGGTAAAAGCGTTGCCCAAGCTGCGGAACAACTGAGCAAAGATCAGTTAGAAGCCCTTAAGAATTACCCGCAGGAACTGCGCGACATGGGCATACCGCCTGTCTTTTATCATATGCAAGATGTCGACGTTGAGCTGAAAGTGGTCATGGAAATGTCCAGTGAGCAAGGGGAAGAAGACCGGCTGTTCAGCTTTCTTTGGGGTCCCAAGCTGACGCACACCGACACGCTCGACTCAAAAAGCGCATCTACCATGCGCATGCGTTTTGTCCCCGGACCGGTTCACGAGGATGAGACCGGCAGGCCCGAAGATGGCTGATTCTGATCGAAAGCAACCGATGGAAGTTCGGGTTACCGAAATGCCCGAAGCGTTTACGCTTTTGATCAAGTCTCTTTCGGACAGATTGACCGCCATGGAGACACGCGAAAACGAACTCAGGCAGACCATCTCTGACCTGGAAGACAGGATCGATGAGCTGGAAGATGGTGGTGAAATGATGGTCGGGGCCGGTTTACCGCCGGTGATGAGCCCATTGGCCAGTGCCGCCACCGAGGCGATGGAAGACGATAAAGACACGCAGATCGTCGACGCCCAGAAATTCTCGCAAGCATTGGGAGAACAAATTCTGGCCGGATCTGACGGCAGCGACGACTTCACCATCGATAACGTGAAAGTCGAAGCCTTCGTTGGATTGGGTCGGGAAGGTGATACAGCCCAGATTGCGACCAATGCTAAGAAGCAGGTGATCAGCCAGAACGCTTCAAAAGTTACATTTTCCGTCAGGAGGCGGTCCCCCACAAAGATTATCAAGTAGACTGAATTTGGAACAGGAGTTCGAAGATGAGTATCGGGCAGGAATTGCTAAACGTCCCCTTTGCGGAAATGGTTCAGAAACTGGCCCTTTCCGTAGCCGAGTCGCAATCAGAACTGGATCGTCATTCGACCGATGTCGCCAAATACATGGCCGATCAGAAGATTGTGCTGCCCGACCTGTCCAACCCAAGTGGGCCCGGCAAAGAGTTCAGCCTTGTTTCGATGGGTTTTCTTCCTGCGTTTTATGCTGTTCAGGAAGCTGAGATCGAAGTGAAAATGGCGATCTCCATGACGAAACAAAACGAAAAGTCTGGCAGTGCATCCGTCAAAGGCGGCTGGGGTCCAGTGGCCGCACAGGTCAATGCCAGCTATTCCTCTCGCTACGCATACAGCCAGGAAGGCGCGAGCAGGTTGACGATCAAACTGGCGCCTGCGGACCCCCCTGTTCTGCTTCAGAAATACATGGAAGCCGTGACAGCGGCGATGCTTGCCGAAAATCCGGTCATGGGTGAAGACCCCGACCCGGAGCCTGAGCCGGCCCCGTCGCCGCGTCTAAAAGGAAAACAGACAAAGAAATAATAACCTAACCACTTTATCTTTGTCGGCTCAATCTATGCGGCACAGCATGTGCGTCGCCAAAGCCCAGAGTGATTGGTTCGCCCCCCCAAAAAAACCGTACCGAAGGGCGCGGTTTTTCTGCGCTTACGTCATATCAGAACGTAACCCCTGCGTGGATCACAATCCCGATGACCATCAAAATGTTCAGAACCATTGAGATGCCATTGCCGACATAAATCGGAAGCTTTCCCACAACCAAACCGTAAGCGAACCACAGGAATGAGACAGCGGCATAAAGCGACCATGACACCAACGATTGGCCAGTCGCATGTTCTGTATGTGTAAAGTAAAGCTTCATCAGTTGCGGCAGTGTCGCAAATGGTCCGACGACACCCACAAAAACCATGAAGCTTTCGTACCGGGCCATCCAATGGCCAAGGTTCGATTTTTCCAGTCTTTCCGCAAGTGTTTCGGGCATCAATTGATCCTTTTCGTGCACTACTCAGTTCGACTCAGCCTGTCGCAGAAAAGCTGTAAACCCAAACTAACCCGCTCGGCCCCTGCGGCCAATACATCCAAAAAAGTGTTTCAGGTTTACACCCCATACCCCTTTCAGATGTTTACCCAACTATTTTCGTCGGATTTCCTTGCATCCCGCCGGGAATCGTATAATTGATCAAATCAGTCGGATTAATCTCCGCTCTCTGAATTCAACAATGGGACGCAACATGCTGAACTCCTCCACCTGCATCGTCGCCGCTCTGTCGGCATTGATTGCCACCTCTGCTGTCGCTGAAGGGGAATTGAACCTTTATTCGTCGCGCCACTATGACACCGACGAACGTCTGTATACCGATTTCGAAGACGCAACCGGCATCAAGATCAACCGCATCGAAGGCAAGGCCGACGAGTTGATTGCGCGGATGGAAGCCGAAGGCGCAAACTCACCCGCAGACGTGATGCTGACCGTTGATACTTCGCGCCTGGCACGCGCCAAGGACGCAGGCATCTTGCAGGCCATCGAAAGCGCAACGCTGGAAGAACGCATCCCTGCAAATCTGCAAGACAGCGACAACCAATGGTTTGGCTTTTCGCAGCGCGGTCGGATTATCTTTTACAACAAAGAAAACGTTGCCAACCCACCGGCCACATATGCCGATTTGGCCAAGCCAGAATACAAGGGCCTGATCTGCATCCGCTCGTCGACCAACACGTACAACCAGACCCTGTTGGCCTCGATCATCACCCATGAGGGCGCCGACGCAGCGAAATCCTGGGCCGAAGGCATTGTCGCTAACATGGCGCGTGAACCGCAGGGCGGCGACACCGATCAGCTGCGTGGCATCGTATCGGGTGAATGTGACATCGCTGTCTCGAACACCTATTACTTTGCGCGGGCAATCCGCAAAGATGTCAAAGGCCTGTCTGCTGATCGTGACATGATCGGCTGGGTCTTCCCGAACCAGGAAGGTTATGGGGCGCACATGAACCTGTCAGGCGGTGGTGTTGCTGCAAACGCGCCGAACAAAGAAAACGCGATCCTCTTCCTTGAGTATCTGGCAGGCGATCAGGCGCAGCAATATTTCTCGGCAGGTAATGACGAATACCCGGCTGTACCTAGTGTCGCGCTGGCCGAATCTGTCGCCACCTTGGGAGAGTTCAAGGCCGACGAAGTTAACCTGTCCGAAGTTGCCAAGAACATTCCCGAAGCACAAAAGATCTTTAACGAGGTTGGTTGGAAGTAACCTTCCAATTCCACGCAAACCACAAAGGGTGCGAGGTTTTCGCACCCTTTTTCGTTTACAGTCTATTTATTTTGAGCTATTTTTCTCATATCTGGAAAGTCCTCTATTATTTGATCCATGCTCGACACACTTTCGAACCGCCTTGCCAGCCGATTGAATGAACTGCGCCGTGGGCGTGGATGGTCTCTGGACCAATTGTCTGAGCACAGTGGCATCAGCCGCGCCACCTTGTCTCGGATGGAGAAGGGTGACGTCAGCCCCACGGCAGAAAACCTTGGTCGTCTGTGTGCCGCGTACGACTTACCGATGTCACGCCTGTTGATGATGGTCGAAGACAGTTTTGATCCCAAGGTTCCGTTTGAACGTCAGACGGAATGGAGCGATCCCGAAACAAGATACACCCGCCGCGCCGTGTCTCCACCTGCAAACGGTCTGAATGCCGAGGTCGTGGAATGCCACCTGCCGCGTAACACCGTGATCACTTATGAGACGCCGCCCAAGTCGGGGCAAGAACATCACCTGATCCTGATCGATGGCGCGCTGACGCTGACGGTTGACGGAACTCCACACGATCTGAGCGCCGGGGATTGTCTGCGGTATCACCTGTCCGGCCCGACCCGGTTCGAAACGGGCACGGAACGGGGCGCGCGGTATCTTCTGGTGTTGGTATGATCACGCGCCTGACCTGTTCCGAATTTGATACCACTCTGGATGACCTGACAGATATTTTGCACGCCTGTGTCCATGACGGGGCAAGTATTGGGTTCATCCTGCCCTTTGCGCAGGAAGACGCGCGAAACTATTGGCAGCGGAACGTGCGGCCGGGATTAAACGCAGGCGCTTTAGAGATCTTTGCGGCCTATGACGGCGCGCGCGTTTTAGGAACCGTGCAGCTTATCCCGGCAGTCATGCCCAACTAACCCCACCGTGCGGATGTCGCAAAGCTGCTGGTTCATCCAAACGCGCGACGTCGTGGATACGGCCGCGCTTTGATGGCGGCGCTTTTTCAACACTCCCGCGGCTTGCACCGCACGATGCTGGTGCTGGACACGCGCAGCAGCGATCCCTCGCGGCTGCTGTATCAAAGCCTCGGGTTTCAGATTGCAGGTGAAATACCGAATTATTGCCGCAACCCGTTCGAACCCAGGTTGGAACCGACCACATACATGTACAAAGACCTGTCCGCTTGAAGATGGGCGGCGCGGCTACTCCGCTGCCGTAACTTTTTCGGGAAACTTGTTTGGCAAAAGCCCCAGACGACGCGCGTACCGCACATCGGCCAAAAGGTCGCGCTCGGCCGCTTCGAACAAATCCTCTGGGTCATCCAGGACAAAATACCCCATCTGGTGCATGTCGATCCGGTAGGGCGTGCGCAGAATAGTCAGGATGTCAAACGCGTCGCGATCCGGGGTGTCGCTGGTTACGGCATAAACCAGTTCGGTCGGCGACGACGCCAGCCCCGATCCCAAAGCCTTGATCTGACCGCCCTGTCGGCGCAGCCCAAATTCGATGGAAAACCAGTATAACCTGATCAGCCAGGCATAATCTGCATCTGTCGCCTGCTGGCCTGCCTTCCCGATGGCATGGCTGAACGCGGCAAAGCGTCGGTCACTGAGCAGCGGGGTGTGGCCGAAGATCTCATGAAAAATATCCGGCTCTTCGATATAATCGAAGTCCTCGCGCGACCGAATGAACGAGGCTGCCGGAAAAACGCGATCTGCGAGCATACCAAAGAACGTCTTGAACCCGATCAGGGCCGGAACCGGCTGCACCCGCCACCCCGTCAGGTCCAGCAGCCGATCCGAGATATCTGCGCAAGACGGTACTTTGGTCTTCGGCAACTCAAGCCGTGTCAGACCGTCCAGATATTCGCGCGCCATATAGCGCTGAACATTATCCTCCTGCGCTGCGTATAGATCGGCCCAAACGGCGTTTTCTTCATCCGTGTAGGCAATATGGCCACGCGCGTCGGCGACTTTGGCGACGTATTTAGTCGATTTAGGCATCCACTTCCTCCTGATGAGCAACAGGATACCGCGTCACACGCGGGAGATTTGTTTTGATTACTGGTGATTTCCCGCTAGTTTGATCGAAATAGACCGAAAAATGTGAATTAGCGAAACATATGCTTCATCCTGCCGACATCGATATCCTGCGCGAGCTTCAGATCAGCGGACGTCTGTCTATGCAGGAACTGGCGGACCGAACCGGGTTATCGGCCTCGCAATGCTGGCGGCGTGTTCGCGATCTTGAGGCGTCCGGAGTGGTTACAGGCTATCGCGCACAAGTGCCCGCCAAGGCTGTTGGCCTGAACGCCATCGCGTATGTCCACGTTGCGCTTAAGGATCATCAGGAAAAGAGCATTGCAGATTTCCTGCGTTTGGTCGAAACCGAACCACAGATTGTTGAATGTGCTTCGATCACCGGGGATCACGATTTCATACTGAAAGTCTATGCGAAAACGCCCGAAGATCTGGAGGTCTTCATCATGCAACGATTATTGAAGTCCGGACTGGTCCGCGACACGCGCAGCAACTTTGTTCTTCGCCAAACCAAGACCCGTGGGCCCTTACCTATTCTCTGAAGGCGGATCGCCTTTTCGGCAAAAGAGATTACAGCTTAAACTCAGCGAATGAAAACGCCCGGCCACCTGCAGGGTGCCCGGGCGAGTTATACTCCGCGTCAAAGTCAGCGTTTAGAAGTGAGCTGACTTTGTGCCCGCCGGTTTTTCGGTCGATGGCGCAAATTTGGTCAGGTCGATGCCTTCGACAGCGGTCTTGTACTCGTCGATATTGGGCGTCCGGCCCAGGATTGCCGACAGAACCACAACCGGGGTCGAGGCCAGCAGGCTTTCACCCTTCTTGTCCGGCGCATCCGCCACGACACGGCCCTGGAACAGGCGGGTCGAGGTGGCCAGAACCGTATCCCCCTTGGCGGCTTTTTCCTGGTTGCCCATGCACAGGTTACAACCCGGACGTTCCAGGTACAGGATGTTTTCGTACTCGGTGCGGGCATTCTGTTTCGGGAACAGGTCGTCGAATTCAAAGCCCGAGTATTTCTCAAGGACTTCCCAGTCGCCCTCTTCCTTCAACTCGTCGATGATGTTGTAGGTCGGGGCCGCGACAACCAGTGGAGCCTTGAACTCGACCTTGCCGGTTTCCTTTTCAAGGTTTTTCAACATCTGGGCGACGATCTTGATGTCACCTTTATGCACCATGCACGAGCCAACAAAGCCCAGATCGACATGCTTTTCGGCATTGTAGTACGAGATCGGGCGGATGGTATCGTGGGTATACCGCTTGGACACATCGGCGTTGTGGACGTCGGGGTCGGCGATCATCGGCTCGTTGATCTGGTCCAGATCCACGACAACCTCGGCGAAGTATTTCGCGTTGTCATCGGGGCGCAGCGCGGGTTTTTCACCCGACTTGATCTCGGCAATGCGCGCGTCAGCGATATTGATCAGCTTTTGCAGCATGCCGTTTTCATGCTCCATACCCTTGTCGATCATGATCTGGATGCGCGACTTGGCCAATTCCAGCGAACCGATCAGGGTCTCATCATTCGAGATACAGACCGACGCCTTGGCTTTCATCTCGGCTGTCCAGTCGGTGAAGGTGAACGCCTGATCCGCCAGCAACGTGCCGATATGCACTTCGATCACACGACCCTGGAACACGTTGTCGCCATGCTGTTCCAGCATCTGTGCCTGTGTGGCATGCACAACGTCGCGGAAATCCATGTGATCGGCCATTTTGCCTTTGAAGGTCACCTTGACCGACTCCGGGATCGGCATCGAGGCTTCACCGGTCGCAAGCGCCAGTGCCACGGTGCCCGAGTCCGCGCCAAAGGCGACGCCTTTGGACATGCGGGTGTGGCTGTCACCGCCGATGATGACCGACCAGTCATCCACGGTGATGTCGTTCAGCACCTTGTGGATCACGTCGGTCATCGAATGATAGACGCCTTTCGGGTCACGCCCGGTGACAAGGCCGAAGTCATTCATGAACTTCATAAGGCGTGGCGTGTTGGCCTGCGCCTTGGCATCCCAGACCGATGCGGTGTGACAACCGGACTGATAGGCACCATCAACGCTGGGCGCCACAACGGTCGCGGCCATTGCTTCAAGTTCCTGCATGGTCATCAGGCCCGTGGTGTCCTGCGAGCCGACAATGTTGACCTTCACGCGAACGTCCGAACCTGCGTGCAGGGTCTTGCCCGGCGTGGTGCCCAAAGCGTTCTTGTTAAAGATCTTCTCGACTGCGGTCAGGCCCTGGCCTTCGTGGCTGATTTCCTTGGACGGTGCAAAGACCAATGGTGCTTCGACACCCAGCGTCTCGGCCGCAAATGTTTGCAGCTTCTTTCCAAACACAATGGCGTAAGAGCCACCGGCCTTCATGAATTCCACTTTTTGCGGGGTGAAGGACGAAGACACGTCGACCAGCTCGTCGCCATCTTCGCTCAGCAGTTTGTGGTCTTTGGTGTTGATCTTGAGAACCGTACCTGTGGCCACCGAGTACTTCTCTTCCAAAATCGGGTTGCCATCGTTGTTCAGGATCGCATTGCCGTCTTCGTCGACTTTCTTGACCCAGTTCTTCAGGTCCAGACCGATACCACCGGTTACACCAACGGTTGTCAGGAAGATTGGCGAGATGCCATTCGTACCCGCGACGATTGGAGCGATGTTGACAAAAGGCACATAGGGGCTAGCCTGCTTACCGGTCCAGAGCGCCACATTGTTCACGCCGGACATACGCGACGAGCCCACGCCCATAGTTCCTTTTTCAGCGATCAGCATGACACGTTTGCCGGGGTGCTGAAGCTTCAGATCCTGAATTTCCTGCTGCGCCTTTTCTGAAATCAGGCACTTGCCGTGCAGTTCGCGGTCGGCGCGCGAATGTGCCTGGTTGCCCGGCGACAGCAGGTCCGTGGAAATATCACCTTCGGCAGCAACATATGTGACGATTTCGATTTCCTCGTCGATGTCGGGCAGTTTGGTGAAAAACTCAGCCTTGGCATAGCTTTCCAGGATATCCCGCGCGATCGGGTTGCCCGCCTCAAACGCGGCCTTCAGTCGGTCGGTATCGGCGTCGTACAGGAAGACTTGCGTTTTCAGCACTTCGGCCGCTTTGCCCGCAACCGCAGCGTCATCGCCCAGCGCAAGATCCAGAAGTACCTCAACCGAAGGTCCGCCTTTCATGTGCGACAACAGTTCGAACGCAAAGTCCTGCGAGATTTCTTCAACGTCAGCTTCGCCCAGAATGATCTCTTTCAGAAAGCGAGCCTTTTCGCCGGCCGCGCTGGTTGTGCCGGGCAGCGTGTTGTAAATGAAATAGTTCAGCGAATCCGCGCGATGTTCGTGCTGAGGGTCACGGATCTGATCGATGATCTCTTTCGCCAAAGCCCCATCATCGATGGGTTTTGGGCTCAGGCCCTGTTCTTTGCGGGTTTCGATTTCGTTCAGGTAATCAGTATAGAGGCTCATGACGGGTCCGACCATTTTGCTGGGTGTACCGGCAGTCAAAAGGCCGGTAACTTCAATTTGTATGCGGCGGTATACTAAAACTGCGCCACATGCAAGTCCCAGACCTGCGACCCGGTGTCCTGAACCAGTTGCTGCCTGCCCAGAATCCCAAAGACCTTACCCAGGCGGGAACGGGATGAAGTGGTCTGTAAAGACGGATCGTCGCCAAAGGCTGTAATCAACGCTTGCGCCAACGGCAAGGAAGAGTAACCCAACCGAAACGGGGTCAAACCCATCCGAAGAAGATCATGTCGTGATACGGTAACACACCGATGAACTGGCCATCTGTCGGGGCGCGCATAACACTGCATTCCTGCCGTTGATTTCATTCAGGAAATTCAAGCGTGCTCGCCCATAATTCTGCGTTGTATTTGCGCAAAGGATTGCTCGATTTGCCAAAAGTTAGCACTGTTCAAAGAGCTTTCTCAATTGTTGGTATTTGTCGTGCAAACCAATCAACTATAAGCGTTAATTCTCAATCAAAAGTCCACTTTGATTAGCGAATTTCACCCCCAATAAAAAGGATGCAAGGTTACTGGCAACTATTAGAGATTAGTTCGCCGATCTTCTTGCCGAGCATCAAGAGCACTATTTGGCACAGTCTTGTAATAGGCACAGAAACCTCGATCCGCATTGGCACCGAGGTGGTTAGGCCCGCCCTTTCACCAAATTCCTATAAGCTGACGGCGACATTCCAGACCATTTTCGGAAGGCCCTCGAAAACGCGGTGGAGTCTGCGTAACCAAGCCGCAGTGCGGTCTCACCAACGGACTTCTCTGCAGGACCCAGCAGCTTCTTTGCTTCTTCCAGTTTGACGCCAGATATGACCTGAGAGGCTGATTGCCCGTAAGGGACCAGCCGATTGTTCAATGTCTCCCGGTGGAAACCGCATAGGCGTGCCAGTTCGTCTACACCAAATCCCGGCTCACCAAGGTGAGTTCGGATCAGGCTCTGAAGCCCGGCCAGGAAATCTTGCGGTGCCGCAAGGTCAGGGTCAGTGACAGGAAGATCCGATGGGTTTTCCAATACTTCCGGGATCAATTGATGGCTCAGCCAGGGTGAAGGAAACCGGATCGAAAAACCCTTTGGGCTACACTTGATGGCTTGAACACCATGAAAATGCCTGGGGAGCACGTCAGGTTCGCTGACCCGTAAAATGATCTGGCTCGGGTCCCACCTGAAATCCAGAACCCGGTGCAGCAATGATATCCAGATGCTCGCCAGAAATGCGTCGGTCTGTCCGGGCGAGACCGAAATGTTGAAATTCCGCTTGGCACTGAAATAAGCGTGCTCGCCTTCCACAAGCAGCGATTGTGTGACCGCATTTGATTCTTTCGAGACGGCTTGAGTGTAGCGCGTAAAGAAGTCGCCCAGCGTCAACGCCTCGGCCAACATGTCACCAAGGGGCAGAAACCGAACAAGGTCAATTGATTGACCAACTAGCGCGCAGAACTCTGGTGATGTTGCGTCAGCAGCGGCTTGATGGATTTTATAAATCGTCTCGTGCGGCAGGAAATTCTGGCGATCCATCACCTGAGATTCGCTCACACCCAGAGGGTCCAGAACGACGTCGGGATCAACACCGGCGCCACGCAAAGCAGCGACCACGGGTGCAGCAACCGATGCCCGAACCAGCGGCAAAGCGTTTTTTGTATTTTGGTCAAATGCGTCCATGTCGCCCTCAAATATCATGAAGGTAACGACAGATAGACAGCAAACACACAAAAAGGTGTCAAAAGCTTGCAGAATGCCAAATTTAACTGGCAACGCCTGTCATGCTGTCAGGCAATATCCGGCGAACACTCTAAAATCATATTCACAAATATACATCTGTGATTCGCATTTGGAGAACCTAGATGACGCCGAATTTCAAACGCATGGTGGCCACGACAGCCTTTTCTGCAAGCTTGGTAATCGCGGGCCAGGGTTTTGCGCAGGAAGAAAGCTTTCCGATCCTCTTTACCAACGTGCACGTGTTTAACGGTATCGATGAACAGCGCATTGAGAACGCAAACGTTCTGGTCGTGGACAACCTGATCGCAGACGTATCTTCGGAACCGCTGGCCGTCGCCAATGCCCAGATCATTGACGGTGGTGGTCGCACGCTGATGCCGGGCCTGATCGATGCACATGTGCATATGACGGTCACCGAACCGGTGGCAGACCTGCGCGATAACTTCGACTGGATGTACTGGGGTGCGGTTTCAACAATTGAAGCCGAGAAAATGCTGTTGCGCGGTTTCACCACAGTTCGGGATGCGGGCGGTCCGGCAATCGGTCTGCAAAAAGCGATTGATCGGGGTAAGGCCATTGGCCCACGTATTTACGCCTCTGGGCCAGTGATCTCGCAAACCTCGGGGCATGGAGAGCATCGCGTCTACACCGAGCCCCATCCAAATTTCATGGGGGCGCAACCATCCTTCTTTAACCAACACTTGGAGTTTCTGGCCGACGGTGTGCCGGAAACACTGCGGGCGACCCGCGAAGCCCTGCGCCTTGGCGCTGTCCAGATCAAAGTCATGGCTGGCGGTGGGGTATCCTCTCAGGTTGATCCGTTACACACCGTTCAGGGTCTGCCGGAAGAGCTTGAGGCGTCTGTTCGGGCCGCTGCCGATTGGGGAACCTATGTAATGGTTCACGCCTATACGGACGAATCCATCGTGCGCTCGATTGAGGCAGGTGTGATCAGCATTGAACATGGACAACTGATGACCGAAGTCGGTGCGCAAGCGATCAAAGACGCGGATGCCTGGATCGTTCCGTTCTATTCTCTTCTGGGGATCGACGAGCAAACCATTGTTACTGCACTTGGGCCCGGGTCCGCCGAAAAGTTCCTCAGCGTTCAAGCTGGCGCTCGAAAGCAGATGCAGTTGATCAAAGATTTCGGGATCGAGAATGTAGCGTTCTCCACGGACATTATCGGCGATCCCGTCGCGCTGACCAAGCAGAACGATGAGTTCAAATACCGGCTGGAGGCATGGACTTCACACGAAATCCTGCAACAGGCCACGTCAAAATCGGCCGCACTTCTGGCACTGTCAGGAAAACTCAATCCCTACACGGCGGGCCCGCTGGGCGTGATCGAACAGGGCGCATATGCCGATCTGCTGCTTGTTGAAGGTAACCCGGTCGAAGATGCCGAGATCCTGGTCGACTACACCAACAACATCGACCTCATCATGAAAGATGGCGTTATCTACAAGAATACACTCGATTGAGTGTCGCGCGGGGTGAATTTACCTCGGCATCCCGCGCACCCTTAGCTTGATAAATGGGAGTACTGACACGTGAAAACACTGGCCTCACTGACAGCAATCGCTGGATTTGTCTCCTTGGCAGCAAGCGGCGCGTTGGCGCAGGACGCGCTCCCGCAAACCTTGTTCACCAATGTGCATATCTTTGACGGAATTAGTGAACAGCGGATCGAAAACGCGAATGTTCTGGTTGAAGGCAATCTCATAAAGACAGTCTCGACCGACGGCATTGATGCGCCTGATGCGATGCTTGTTGACGGGGGCGGGCGCACGCTGATGCCCGGATTGATTGACAGTCACGTGCATCTCTACGCTACAGGGCTCGTGCAATCCTTCTCGGGTCTTCAGGCCGCCAAATGGGATCAGATCGGGGCCACCGCAGCCGAAAATGCCCGCGACTATCTCTACGATGGTTACACCACGGTGCGGGATACCGGCGGAATGGGATCAGGTCTGCGCGAACTGATCGACAAGGGGATTGTAGACGGGCCACGTATCTATGCGTCAGGTGCGGCCATCGGCCCGACATCCGGGCATGGTGACTGGCGAAACCCCGAGCAGCGAACCTTCAACATGGGTTCGGACGACGTCGCCAATACGTTCAACCTTTCATATATTGCTGATGGTGCGGAAGAAATCCGGAAAGCATCGCGGCTTAACTTCGCGCACGGGGCGAGTTTCCTGAAACTGATGGCCGGTGGCGGTGTGTCATCCGAGCTCGACCCGCTCTGGTCGGTTGCCTACAACGTTGATGAGATTTCGACAGCTGTCGAGGCTGCGTCCTTCTTTGATACATATGTGACTGTCCACGCCTATACGGACGAAACGGTAACAATGGCACTGGATGCTGGCGTCAAGTCACTGGAGCACGCTCAAATGGTGAGCGAAGAGACTGTCAAACGCATCGCGGATGAGGGTATCTTCTGGGCCTTGAATGTGGCTGGAATGGATCCGGCGCTGCTTGACCACCCCAATTTCTCGATGCCGACGGTGAAACCAAAACTGGAAGAATATCTGGTCGGGTCAGAAAACGTTATTGAGTACATCAAGAAGTACAAGCCCAAGATCGTGCATAATGTCGACACCGTGCTGTCCACCATTGGGTTTGGCCGCGCACACCGGGACTTTGAAAAATACTATTTCGCTGAATTGCTGGGGAACCATGCTTTCCTGGTCGCGGCCACATCAACTGGTGGCGAACTCGCCCAACTGACAGGGCGGCGGAACCCTTATCCCAACAAACTCGGCGTGATCGAAGAAGGGGCCTATGCAGACATCCTGATCGTCGATGGAAACCCGCTGGAGGACCTGTCGGTTCTTGGCGCAAATCCGAAGTGGTTTGATGCACCCGCGCGTGATCGAGGGTTCGAGACCATTCGCGTGATCATGAAAGACGGCGTTTTCTACAAGAATACACTCGAATGAGCAGGGTATGCGGGAATCTGACGCCTGCGTCTTGCGCCGTCGATCCTGAACTGGGGAGCGATCAATGAACAAGGCAATTGCAGTAACTCTTTGCGCAGTAGGGATTGGTGTTTCCGGAGCAGCGGCGGAGGAGTCTCACAGCCGATACTACCTGGGGATCGGGGAACCAAACCCCGATGCCTGGCAAATCATGATCGACAATCCGACCGACCGGGAAAAGGACATGGGCGCTGCGCTCGCCGCAATGGGTGGTGAGATGATCAGCTATTTCTGGGGACTGGCCGATGGGAAGAACTACATCACCGTCCGCTTCCCGGACGATCCGGGCATGGTGCAGGCCATGTATATTTCACGTCTGAGCCAGGGGGTTCTGAAAGACTACACCTTCATCGAACTGATGACGAGCACGGATATGGTTGAAGCCCTGAAGCGCGTGCCGGAATTTTCAACGCCGGTCGAATGAAGTTGGAAAGCAAAGGAACAATCAATGAAGATCGCCATTCTTGTTCTTGTGGCACTTGCGTCCACCTCAGCGGCGCGCCTTACAGTCGCACAAGAAACCGGCGAAACTGACGCTCCGCAAACAATTCGCTTTGAGGGCTATGTACAGCCCAGTCGCGAAGCAGAACTGTCGCCTTTGGTAGACAATGTGGTCACCCGAATTGCGTTTCACGCCGGACAATATGTTCAGAAGGGCGACCTGCTGTTCGAGTTTGGCAAAAAAGGACCCTTCATTGAATTGCGCCTGAGCGAAACAGCTCTCAAGGATGCGAAAGCGCAACTCAGGCTCGCGGATGCGGACTTGGGGCGGAAAACGGAACTTTATCTGAAAGACCTGATACCGGAAGCAGAGTTGCAACTTGCCCAGGTGAACCGCGATCTTGCCGAAATCGCGTCGGAGCGGGCGGGCCTCGCTTATTAAGGGGCACAGCTCGCCTACAGCTTCACCGAGTTACATGCGCCGTTTTCGGGGATTATCAGCCAATCGTATGTAAAGCAGTACCAGTATCTGAGTACGGAAAGACGGGGGGACGAAACGCTGGCGATACTATCGGATATCGACCCGGTCTACGTTGTCGTCAAAGTGCCCTACGAGGAATTCACCAAACGGCGTCAGGTATTTGAGACAGATGCAGAAGCATTTGAAGGGCTCAGCCTGTCTTTGCAGATGCCAGACGGAGAATTGTACCCCTACGAGGGTCATTACTTTGGTGGGGCATTCAAGGTTAATCCCAAAACGCAGCTGATGGATGTGTGGGCCGAGTTCCCGAATCCAAAGTTGCTGCTTCGCCCAGGGGCAAAAGTCACCGTCATTTCGAGTCTGAGGAACTGAATGATGACCCGCCGGAGCCGGTGGCGCGGTGTGCTGTCCTGCCTGGAATTGAGGAGCATAAGACAATGCGTTTTTCTTTTGCAGTAATCGCCGCGTGCTTAATAGCATTGCCAGCTCATTCGGATGTTAAACGTATCGAATGGCCAGACCTGATCGACGAAACCGCTCAGGACTACGAAGATCCTTTCGTCGAATTGACGGGCAAACAGCTTAACGCGCTTCGCAAATTGGTCCGGTTGCGCGCGCAGCAAGAAAAAGGCGGGTCGACGCCGGAACAGCTGGATCGGCTTCGAGTGGATCTCGAAACGACTGAAGCAACGCTTTCTGAGGAAGGCGTTGATGCGGACTGGCTGATTTCCCAACGCTGGGTTGTGATGGAAAGACGTGAGAAGGCGGGCACGGCCGCCAATGTCGACATCGATGGCGTGACCGTTTCATTGGGCGGATTTGTGATCCCGGCCCCCCGCGACGAAGATGGCTCCCAAATGGCATATATCGTGCCGGAACGTGGAATGTGCAGCCACGTACCGCCGCCGCCTCCGAACCAGATGGTGCGTTTGCGCCTGAGTGATTCATGGGCGCCATCGACAGTCTACGAACCCATCGTTGTAACTGGTCAAATCAGGATTGAGCCGACGCAGAAGGAAATGCTGGTTGTTGATGGTCCCGTCCTCATGAAGGCTGCGTTTACTTTAGAGGTCGATGACGTTCAGACTTTTGGACCAACCCAAACTTCCGAAGAGGCTTCGACCAATAGGGCAAGTGTACTGATGGGAAGAATAAAAGCGACTGGCGGGGCTATCAAAGACGAATAGTGACACGACTCAACTGACCTGAATATTGTTCAGAAAGAGCGTTCAGTTTGGTGGGTCGAATATCTGCTTGTGAAAGGTTGAACGGCGAAAGCGGCGATAGGGGAGCGCATGAGGGTTTGGCTAATTAGAATAATTGGGCTTGTCGCAATTCTCGCTCTCACAACTGTCGCATTTGTTTGGTTGTTACTTGCTGCTCCGATGTTCTCGGACATGCGCCGCGACCTTGTGGAAAGAGTTCTTTCGGAACAAATTGGTCGCCCCCTTTTGGTCAACGATGATGTAAGCGTCGCGCCTGGCCGCATTAGTCACATCTACGTCGGTGGTGTGGTCATCCCCAGCCTGACAATGCCGGAGTCACCTCTTGTAGAATTGAACCTGTTGGAACTGGAGTTGGATATTGTCGCTTTGACCAACGGGCGTCTGCATTTTGACAATCTCGTCGTAGAAGGCCTCCAAGCAAATCTTCTGACAGCCGCAGACGGCACAACAAGCTGGCGAAAAGACAAGCTAACACCCAAGCCTGTGTCCGAGGAACCCGTATCAGGTGATAATCAAAAAGACGTCGCCAGCGCTGATAGGACAAATAAAAGCGACACCGAAAGCAGCGGAATCCTGAACTTTCTGAGCGACAAGAACGTCAATTTCACATCAATCGGGTTAACCATCGACGACAAGGTCTCGGGCTTCTCATTTGTATTTGACCTTCAGTCCCTCGCGCTCGACCAAGCAGATAATGGACAACGAACAAAGGTCTCTGGTTTCGGCTCCGTAAACGGTCAAGGCTTCGAAATCGAAGGCGACTACCCGCATGACGCGCCGTTTACGACGCGGGCCAGTTTCGGAGAAATGACCGTAAGCTACGATGGCGAGCCTTTCTCGGAAGACGAAGGCGGTGGCTATCGGGCTGTCTTGGAAATGGACACAGGTGAGTTCGGTGATTTTCTGGACGTCATCGGGCTGGAACGCGTTCTGGAAGGCAATGGTCAGCTGCAGGCTGAACTCGTGTCTCAGGACGCTCTGAAGATCGAGGCGTTTACAACAACTGTAAGCCTGGAGGATGGGCAGAAACTCGAAGCTGAGGGTTCAATAGATGACCTCTACACCGCTCAGGGCGTCGATCTGCTTTTCAACGCGCGGCTTCATCCCGAAGGACAGCCGCCGCCAGCAGCAAAGAGTATCCAGGAACTGAAGTTCACAGGCTTTGAAATGCACATGGTCGGATCCCTGGCTTCCTTCGAATTCGAGAAGTTGCTGTTCCAGACCAATGCGTTTGACCAGGGGTTAGACGTAATCGGTCCAGCCTCTATCGAAAGCATTCGACGCATGCCAGACGGACGGCTCGCTATGCTGGGCATTGCGTTGCAAGCCGGTCCAATTGAAGAGCCTGTCCTGAAAGCCGAAGGTGAAATTCTCGATCTGCTTCAGCTTCAGGACGTAACATTCGATGGTGTGCTGAACGGGCCCGCCAAGTTGATTTTACCCAACCTTGATGAAGACTATGTTGGCCAGTTCGGCGGCATCAAAGCCGATTTCAACATATCCAATGCGGGTGGGCCGGTTTCACTCAACAGGTTTAACGCGACCACCTACGACACCGATCTCTGGGCGCTCGATCTCGCACTGTCTGTCAACGAGCTAAAAGGGCTCGCTGGTCTCGATTTCGACGTGAAACTGGACGTCGAAGACGGTGCCCAGTTTCTGACCGCGCTCAACTTGCAACCCGTCGAAATTGGCGCACTGGCGATTGATGCTGAAACCTCCAGGCAGGGCGAACACTTTGATGCCGCAATCAAGTTCGAAGCCGGGTCTTCTGATCTTCTTGCTGCTTTGGATGCGCGGTTTCCTGAAGGTTCGCCCGTCGTCCGTGGCAACATTACGAGCGAGAGGCTCGATCTCAACGACCTGAAGAACCTGACTGGCGTGCTGGACCAATTGAAAAGTCTGGTCGGCGAGGCCACAAAAGAACCTGAAACCGAAGTTCAGCCTTTGGTTTTGCCGAAAGAGACAGACGTTCAGCCTCTGGTGTTGCCAAAGGAGAAAGGGAAGCCTTCCGATCTTTTGGATGTACAACGCGTGCTGCGAGAAGCTGACGTCGAGGTACAGATCGATTTCAAAGAGATTGTAGGTCAACAAGGTGTAACATCTGTTTCAAGCCAATTGTCTGCAAAAGACGGAACCGTGGATTTCGGCCCCCTTCAGATGGCCTATGGTGGCGGAAACTTCAGCCTGAGGGCGGTTATGGATCTGATTGACTCACCTGATTGGCTTTCATTGTCGGGATCAACCTCTGGATGGGAATTTGGTGAAATCCTTGATGAATTGGGCATTGGCATTGATGCCTATGGACGTTTGAGCGGTGAGTTCAACGTCTCTGGCAGTACTGCCTCGGGCAAGGCCTTCATCAACTCCATGCGCGGCAATGCGTCTTTGTCGATGTCGCAGGGCTATATCCGCACCAGCCTATTGGAACTGGCGGGGCTGGGTATTTTCCCGTGGCTGTTTTCAGAGGAGTTTCGGCAGGGTTACACCGACATCACATGCGTGGTTGCCCCGGTTGATATTCAGGCCGGGCGGGTAAGCTCAAACTCCATCGTCATTGAAACAGGATCGGTTCAATTGGTGGCCAGGGGGCAAGTCGATTGGCTGAACGATACGATTGCAATACGAGCCGAACCACGGCGCGTGGGCAAACCCCTATCGCGGAGCGCCTGGCCCTTTGATGTAACGGGCCCGCTATCGTCACCAAAGTTCAAGCTGGATGTCGGCGGGTCAAGAAACAAGGCTCCGGGCGGTGCTGATGAAATGCCTGCCGACAGGCAGCCATGCGTACCGGATATCAATCAATTGCAATAATTGGACGCGACCTAGTTCTTCAGTGGTTCCGGCTGTTCGGCCTGACACGCCAGAACGGCCTTAATGGCTTTGGCAGACCCGCTGAGATCAAGCTCCACCTCGGCCCCACTTTCACCAATGATCGTAACACTTTGGCGTTTTCCAAACTCGGTTACAAACGCCGGGTTGTCGAAAAAGGCGTAGCCACCGGGCACGCCATTCTTGAAGACACCCACCGCTTCGCCTTCGAATTTCGCATCACCAAAGTCGAACTGTACGACCCTGGTCGCCCCGTCCTCGATTTGAACCCAGGCCGGATTAAAGGCTGCAAAAAAGCCACCAGCCTGATCGGGTGCCGCGCCGATTTCAACGGTCATGTCATTTTCAAAGGGCTTCCACGCGAGACAGCCATTGCCCTTTTCGGGATCAATCAGGATTGTCCAGTCCCCGGATTCACCCCACCGTTCCATACCAGCGGCCCACACCGAGCCAGTGGAGATCAATGCCATTACTGTCAGCGCCAACCTGTTCATTCAATGCTCCACACTTGTTCCGAAGATTTTGAGCTGCGTTCAGAGTATCGCGCGGAGTTAATCAAATACAACCATTCGATTTCTGGAATGTTGGGCCGACGTCAACGCGCCCTTGCCCTGAAAAAGAAATCATCTTCGGCCTCTGCCAGAGAAAATATGACGTTCAACTCCCCTAGAATTTGCCAGAGTTGTTCCAGGTCTCCTTCGGGCAGTTGTCAAACATCCCAACAAACTGACTTGTCGGCAACTTTGGTCCGCAAAGTAGACGTTCAAGCAAGTAGCGGCGAATGACTGCAATGCGGGACAAACCGGACTTGTGCGATTGCGGCAATTGCTGACGCAGCATTGATTTGCTGTCGCAGCACATTCATCGCTGCGTTGCAGCTGTTGTCGCCAGACCGGTCATTCAAAGCTATGATGATGCGATACTATCAAACTCTAGTTTCGCGGCACATAGGATCAGCAGCTTAGACGCCGAACAAAGCCAACGTTTGCGTTGTCGCTGGCAGTGCAGCAGGACAGGCCATGCGGGCCTTCAGCCAGTAAGCAAATTCTCGTTATGGCTCATGCAGGTGGCGAGGAAGAGGGAGTATGTCGCGGTCGTGGAATTTTTCATAAAGTCGAGATATTGCAGAGATTGGAACTTTGGTTCCTGCTTCGTGTTTGAATTGATCAGGAACGAGGCACCAATAGTGCTTCTATTTGTTGTTATGCTTTTTTGACAAGCGTAATCTTGTTTTTCTGACAGGAAATTAACGTTACTGCCGAACGCGATAGCCGGAAGCAATGATCTTGTTTATCAGAACTGCGGCGGCCTGGTGCATGTCCTTTTCATCGTTATTGCCGACTGCTGTTTCGTGGGCAGCAGCTGCGTCATGCAGAACTCCCACAATTTCATGTTCGGGCAGAAGCTCACGATCTTTAATTGCAAGCAAAAGCGCTTCACAAATTGAGAGTGCGGCCATTCCTGAATGGTCTTGCCGGTCAGCCATGGTAGACGTCCTTTTCTAACAGGCGTCCAAGCATGGAAGCGCCACGATGAATTGCACCATACTGGCATAGATTGCTGTATACTTAACTGATCGAAAGCAGTCTTGGCGTCGGATAGTTTCGCGGGCTGCTCATCGATGAAGGAAGAACACTTGCGCACTATCAAAAATAGTCCACTCACCCGAAAGCTTTCAAACTTCGTCGCTCTGACTGAGGTTGAACTTGCGGTATTGGCACGCCTGCACAAGCGTCGCAGAACCTTTGAAGCCGGACGTGACCTTGTGCATCAAGGGCAATCAGAGCAGGCGGCCTACATTCTGGCCTCGGGCTGGGTTTGTTCCTACAAAACCCAGACTGACGGGTCGCGTCAGATCGTCGATTTCCAAATACCGGGTGACTTTCTGGGCTTGCGAAGCGTTCTGTTGCACACCTCGGATCACAGCATAGAACCAATCATGGAAATCCAAGCCATTGAAGTAGTAGTGGATGATCTCCTGGAAGCATTTGCGCAGACGCCCCGGCTGGCGACAGCAATTCTTTGGGCGGTATCTCGAGATGAAGCGATGGTGGTTGAGCACCTGGTCAACATAGGACGGCGAGATGCGGGTGAGCGCATGGCGCATTTTCTTTTGGAACTTGGTGTGAGGCTGACTCAGGTCGGGATGGCAAACAAGACGGGATACACTTGCCCCCTGACACAATACCACCTTGCCGATGCGCTGGGACTGAGTGCCGTGCATGTTAATCGTGTCCTACGGCAACTGCGGGAGAAGGGGTTGGTTACTTTTCAATCCGGGCAAGTGGCATTTGATGATTATGACGGACTGGTGACGTTGGCCGGTTTTGACCCCACTTATCTGGATCAGGCCGGGCCACTGTTGAAGCAATAGGTTCACCCCTTCAGCGATGCCGGGATTTTGATGATAGTTGCCTGGTTAGAGACGCCATTCGCTTCGGCAGATTTTGGATTTCACCGAAAAAGAAGCGCAAGATAAATACAGTCCGATTGCGGTACTGGATTTCCTGCGCTTCTCAAATACTCGTTAAGAACACGCCAGCAAATATCCCGCCAACACACATCACGTTGCCGGAATCCAAACATCGTTGCACTGACGCAGGTTAGTCAATTTTTGGCAGTACCGGATTCTCGGGCACCAAATGCATTTGAGATTCCAATAAAATCTCAGGTCATTGGCCGCAGACTAACATCGATCAGCGCGCGTCTGCCATTTGCACATTATTCTAAATCACAACGCCAGTACTACCGCGGCGCTTACGAGCGTGTACCGCGGCAGACTGCGCGGGGAAGATCCAACAAACTATATGGAGGACCAAGGTGAGCACGAGATCGTCCAGTTCTTTGGTGACGTTTTCAAATCCGTTCTCTTTGTCCGGCTACCCGGAT
>NZ_JBXWSB010000047.1:0-31972 GCF_059613205.1 Ruegeria sp. BHSB064 | reverse complement strand
ATCAATGACCTTTTTGCCGACATTCAGGAGCTTGCCGCAGGTTGTCGCTTTAACGACTGCCAGCACGAGACCGAGCCGGGATGCTCTGTATTGAAGGCCGTTGAACAAGGTGACCTCGATGCTGTTCGGCTAGGGAGATGGCGTAAACTCTTGGCCGAAGATGCCTTCAACTCGGCCAGCCTTGCGGAACGCAGGTCGCGAGACAAGGCGTTCGGGAAGATGGTTCGCGGCGTCAAGAAACACAAAGATGTCAGGAGGTAAGACGATGACGCAGTCAAAAGCCGGGCAGGTCGTGTGGCACGACCTTTTTACCTCGGACAGAAAGCGTTCGATGGATTTCTACCAGCGCATCGCCGGCTGGACCTACCAAGTAGAGCGGGCGACAGACTTTGCTTGGGGCGGCGGTGAGAAAGATTTCGTCCTTGCGCTATGTGTTGACGAAGCGGGCGCTGGTTTCGCCGAGACACCTCCAGACTATGAAAATGGTTGGATCGCCTACATTGAAGTCCCCGACGCCGATGTCGCCTTGAAGCGAGTCGATACGCTCGGAGGTAAAATTGTTCGAGAGCCATTCGAGGTTCCTGGCGTCGGTCGCAATGCGCTCGTCCGCGATCCGCTCGGCGTGCTATTCGGACTTTCCCTATCACGGCACAACTTCCCTGTGCCGCGCCGACAGTTCGGGCCTGAAGTCTATGTCAGCAACGATAGTGAGTTTCCGGAAGCGTTTTATGCTGAGCTTTTCGAATGGCAAGTCTCTACGGGATGCGCGCCGGGATGCGTCTCGTTCGCCGGGCCTTCGGGCGAAGTTGTTGCCGTTCGATATGCCTCAACTTGGCCACGAAGCACAAACGCGGCTTGGGTGCCGAGCATCAAGGTTGCTTCCGTCGCTGATGCGAGTAGATTTGCGGAGGCCAATGGTGCGCGTCTGATGTCTCCGAAGGCACATAAAACTGTTCGAGCCCATGGCGTTGTTATTTGCGATCCAGACTACGCTTTGTTTGCGCTCGAAGTCGGGTAGACAAACACTTTCCGTCAGCGCCCAGCTTCTTTTTTTGGAGATGCAAAGTGGACATTTGTCCGCTTTGCAGCATCCTGTATTTTGGACTTTCTGCAGAACTCGGAGGCAGCGCAGCAATCCTCTGATATGGTGCCACGTCAACGTTGGGTTGTCGCTTTAGGAGGGCATGGCGGATTGGCGAAGCAGTCATGGAAACACCAAACCTATCAGCCATTCGCGCGCTTCGCCCAGCTTGGAACAAAGGACGTATCGTTGGCCAGAAACGACCGCTGAAGCCAAAGCACGTCTGGCGATCCGAGTTCGACTTGAACTGGCCGAGAACCATCGCGACCTCGCGCTGTTCAATATGGCAATGAAGAAGCGGATGGGGCGACCGAGGCTGTCAGTAACAGCGTGCAGTTTCGTATCCATGCCACCCTTGGTACGCTCGATCAGCCTGCCGCGCTCCCTTTTTTCAACCGCAGGCTGGAGGCCGTGCGGTGCGCCTTGAGATACGTTGCGTCAATCAATTTCGTCTTATGAATCGTGCGTTCGGCAGCCAGTCCGTTCATGATCCGAGCGAACACCCCCATATCGCTCCATCGTTTCCAGAGATTGTACAGCGTCTTTGGCGGCCCATATTCACGAGGCGCATCAGGCCACCGCAACCCATTGCGATTAATGAAAATAATTCCACTTAGAGCACGTCGGTAGTCAACCATCGGCTTGCCACGGCTCTTCGGAAAGTAAGGCTGAAGGCTCTCCATCTGTTCGTCAGTCAGCCAGAATAGATTGCTCACGATACAACTCTGAAACTCAGGGGCTTGAATCATGCAACCGAGACTGCGGCAACAAATTTACTGGGTCCAGAATCTTGTACGTAAAGGGGCTTCCGGCCAAACGCTGGAATGCCCAATCCAGAACACGCTGTCTTAGAACACTATCGCACGGGTCTCTTCTTTAAACTCAAACCGACTTTGAGGAACAACATCATTGGACTTTCACTCAATGTCTTAGAGAAGACCAGACTCTGATGTCGAGACAGCATTGAGGTCTGCTCGTGCCTCGAAAGTGACCGATGCTTAATCGGTCCTGGTCCACCTGTGCTCAACGTCCATTAGGCTTGATCCATCGTCAAACACTTCCATCTCGCGACCAATTTCGACGAGCCCCTCACGGCGATAAAACCGTCGAGCATCTTCATTTTTTTCATACGACCATACTGTGATCCACTGTCGATCCCTCTTGGCGAGATCTAGCAAAGCCTTGCCTAAGCCATTGCTGCGGGCGTACTTAGCGACGTAGAGCCCAGTAGTGTTTCGCTCGGTACGGGCACAAAACCCCAAGATTTGTCCATCTTTGTGTGCTACCCAGCCGATCTCCTCATCGAATATGCTGCACCAAAATTCCGTCATAGGAGCAAGGTTATCTAGGGGGACCATCCACGGTGTTTCAGCACCCCAATCTTGAATAATCTGGGAACAGGCCTCAGCATCCGATGGCTCTGCCAGACGAAACTCACAGTTCAACTTACCGAACATGAACCGCCTCCCTTGGGTTGTTGATTGTCTGCATCGAACGGCGTCTTTGGTCCCGAGCTATGTGAGTTCAGCTAGTCCCTGATTTTTAACGCGCAACGATTGGCATGTTCGATGAGCCACGTCGTCGTATCAGTTGGTAAAGCACAATGACCGGTTAGGGCCATACTGGCCTCTATTTCGATACTGTCCAAATGTGAATCGATTTTTGTTCTATCGTTGGATGCTTTCAAGATAGAACAGCAGTCCGGCAAGCTCTCGCGGCGTCGGAGTTAGAACGCCGTCGATTTTGACTGGGACAAGGTCTTCTGCCATCGCACCGCCAAACTCAGGCATCACCCTGGAGCTGCTCTCGGGTTCAAGTGTTCCATGAAACGCTTAATCGTGCCGCCTTTACCGGCCGCATCACGTCCTTCAAAGAGCAATGCGAATTTCTGTCCGGTCTGCTGCGCCCAAATCTGGACTTTGAGCAGTTCTGCCTGGAGCTTAGCTTTCTCGGCCTCGTATAAGCGTCGGGCCATTTTCTTTCGATACGGGTATTCACCGGTTTCGAAGGCGTGGCGAACCTTTTCAGGGCTCGGGCTCGACTGTATCCCATTCACAACCAGCTTTGCTTTGTCTGATGCCACCGAACTGTTTGCGTCTAGTTTGACGCTATTGGCCGTCGCCATTCCCATGCTTTCATCTCCTGTCCCTATGCTTGCGAGGGCACTAGCAGATTCCGGTTTCAAGCGCTTTGATCAGGGTCAACGAACCGTCACAAACCATTTCTTTGTGGTCATCCATTGTGACCCGTCGAAACAGCAATCCGATGCTTCAGCCGGATCGCAGCTATGAGAGACAATATTCAGGCAGACCTTAGAACGTTCCCTCAATCAAGTAGGGTCCAGCATCATCGAGCCTTTCAATGCTGACCTTCGGTCTATTTTCAGTTCTCCGTCGCCGCCATTTCTTCGATCAACGCTTCGGCTAGAGCTGTTTCAAGACGGCTCACAAAGTCATCGCTATCATCAACCGCCGCAACGTCCGAGTTGATTTGGAACGCCACCGTAATCCCGTATTGCGAATAGTGCCGCAAGCTTGAGACGTATCCAGGGACCCAGCCTCCGTGACCATAGACAGGACCCAGAGATGTGGCGGCGTAAATCGCGATCCCGCTGCCGTAGAAGATACCGGGCATGTCTGGATCGACAGGAACCGCTGCGAGTAGCTGATCCAAGTAAGGCGCATCTAATGCTTGCTCCGTGAACAGAGCGTGTCCCCACCGCGCAAGGTCGAGTGAAGTGGTAGCGAATCCTCCACCCGTCCATTCGATTGCGGGATCCCACAGCAGAACTCCGTTTTCGTCCGTTGTGCGTGGCGGTAGCCCGAACGAGTTCATCTCTTCGGTATAGCCCGCTGCAAGACCATGGATATTTGGGCTGTTTGACGGGCTGATCCCGGTTAGGTCCAGCGGAGTCAAAAGCCTATCTTGCGCAAGGGTAAAAACGTCAACTCCGGAGGCTGTTTCGATTACCAACCCGAGTAACAAATAACCTGTGTCACCATAAGACCATGCCGTACCGGGGGCGAAGAGGGGCTCTGTGTCCAGAATGAACGCAATCACCTGTTCTGGCGATGCGTCCCCAGAACGGCTCATCGCAATCAGATGTTCAGAGAATCCGTCCATATGGACATGGTCGGGTAGACCTGCGCTGTGGGTCAGTAGATGCCCAAGCGTAATGTCGTGTGCATTCGGTACGCGATCATACCAGGGTAAATGGCCCAGATAACTGGATACAGGATCATTACGGTTGAGAAGTCCTTCACTTTCCAAAGATAGAAACAAAGCCCCCCAAATCGTCTTCCCGATGCTTGCGGCGAGCATCTTACTGTCCGGGGTCATTGGCTTCTCAAACTCCACATCAGCAAAGCCTACAGCAACTGAGCCTGTTGTACCGTCAGCTAGGGCATAGGCGGCTGTAGCTCCCGGAAAGCCGAATTGGCTGCGAAATGTGGCTAGAACGTGCTTCAATCTGGAATCCAGATCACTCGGATTGGTCTGAGCCAAAACGATTGGACTGACAAAGAGATAGAACGCCAGTCCGATAAGAACAAACACACGGGTCATATTTGTCGCTCTCGATCAAAGGGTATCACCTGTGTGACAGAGCCTGAACGAGACAGCATTGTCTGCCGGTTCCAGAACACGACGACGCAGGTTACGGCAATCAGAATGTAGGTGTCATAAGGTTGGGCGTCAGGCCAGAACGGGTTGATCAACTGCCAGTGAAACAACATGGGCCAGAGCAAACTGCCGCGCGCTGCGTTGAACAGCGGTGTGATCAATATCCCCAACGTGATGTTGCCAAGAAAAAATGGCAGAAAATCCCAGCTTTCAAACACAACACCCGACAAGAAGAAGGCTGGCAAGTGCCAAAGACCCCAAATAGCGCCAATGATTGCTCCGGCCCATAGGGGCGCCACGCGCCGTTGCAAAATGGGTTGCGCAAAACCACGCCAGCCAATCTCTTCCACCGGTCCGAGGAACAACATCAGCATCATCAGGACAATCATGGACCCTGCCTCTCCCGGCGGGATAGGGGTCAGAATCGGACCCCCCTTGATCAGCGATCCCATGGCAAACACCACAGGGACGCCGATCAAGACGAAACCGGCCCAAAGCGATGAACCACGCCAGAGGAGAAGCCGGGACAAGAACAGCTTCAATCCTCGTACGCCTGCAAAGGCAAACACCCACACAAGTGCGGAGAGTGCTGGTGCCCATGTCGCGAGAAAAAAGAACGGGTGCGCGCCGCTCAGGGCGCCAAACTGGTTCGCCGCCCATTCGGGTACAATGATATAAATCCCAACCACACCCCAGGTGATGGCAAAGGTCAGAATGAAGAATCCTGTTAACGCTCGTGTGGGGACAGTAGGCGTTGGTCCTGGGGCGGTAAGGGTTGCCAATACATCTCTCCTTCTATCCGGGAAGTTCCAACGGGCCGGTGCGGCCCCCAAGGGCCCGATATCCCGGTTCAAAGAGGCATGCTTTATTTCACCACTTGGACTGGGTTCATAAAACGGAAACTGTTCGGGGGAGCTCCGAGGGTCTTTTCGATGATGGCCTGGACAACTTGCCGCCGCTTTCGCAGTTCGGGTTCGGAGAACCCGAACAGGTCTCCATCAGTTAAAAACTGTGCCCCTGTGAACAGGAATTGGATTGTCTCCAGCGGGTCCTCGACGGAGAATACGCCTTCTCGATTTCCTTGCTCGGCGATCTTTGCCAGAATAGGAGAGAGGCGCAGAACGGTCTGCACATTGGTCAGTTCATGTAACTCACGGTTCTCGGGTAGATGAAGCATCTCAGCCACTTCAAGCGAGGTATCATCCCCGATATGGCTGCGGGACAACAGTGCTTCCATCTTCTGCATCGCGCTGAGCTCAGGGTCGTCAGCGACGGCTTTGGCCAGATCGATGATCTCGGACAAGGTCTGCTCGACGACGGCCTCCAAGATCTCGGGTTTGGATTTGAAATAGTAATAAAAGGTACCTTTCGCGACACCAATTTCCTGAATGATCATCTCCACTGAGCATTTTGAATAGCCGACCTCACGAAACAGCCGGTTGGCTGTTTCGATGATTTCGGATCTCCGTTCACTGCGTGTCTTGGTTATACGGGCCACAATAGTCTCCTTGTCAGGGTTGATAGCTTATGACTGACCGTCGGTCAATGACATTGAACTTACTCAGTTCGTCATGATCCTGACGGCGCAGCAGGCACATGGCTTTATGTTTTTCGCGTGATTTTAACGTATTAACACGATTTTCTCAGCAGAACGGTAGCTCGCTCATCATTAAAGAACAAATTTCGCATTGACTCGACTGACCGTCAGTCATATTTCGAAATGAAGGATAAGTCGAACGATCCAAAGAAAGGATTTGATGTGAGGCACCGTTTCAACCTGCGTATAGCGCCAGCATGTTTTGCACTCTTCATTGGAGCTCCGGGGAGTGCCCAAACAGCAGCCACGTTACGGGTGTCGGGCGATGTGGCGATTGCATACCTAGGAATGTCGGACACAGATCTGGACAGCGGCGGTAGCATCGAGTGGTCACGAGATTATGCTCAAGGTGGGTTCAGCATCGCCAAATCCGAAAATTTTTCCATGGGGTTTGAACTCGGTGTCGGCCAGACCCGCTATTCCTTTGGATCCGGGTTTTCAGTGCTGGGCGATACAGATGTCAATGAAGCCAGTCTTGCCTTTCCAATGCGCGTTGTTCTGGACAGTGGGGCGCGAATACTCGCTGTTCCGCAAATCAGCTACGCGGCAGAGAGTGGCGCCGACACTGGAGACAGTTTGACTTATGGTATTCTTGCCGGGATTGCATGGGAGGTCTCGCCAACCCTGACCATCGGCCCGGCCTTCGGGCTTCAGTCCAGCCTGAATGACGGAACAATCGCCTTTCCATTTCTGTTGATCGATTGGGAACTAACCGAAAGGCTGACATTCAGCACGGGTTCGGGATTTGCGGCGAGTCGCGGGCCGGGCCTCCGACTGGCTTACCAGATGTCAGATAGGTGGGAGCTTGGTATTGAGGCCCGGTATGAGGAGTTCGAGTTCCGGCTTGCCGATGACAGTTCCGTACCGGACGGTGTCGGAATAGATCGGTCTGTGCCACTGGTTTTGACAACGAGCTGGTCTCCCACAGAGCGGTTCACACTATCAGGCTTCGCCGGGGTTGCTTTGGGCGGCGAATTCTCCGTTGAAAACAACCAAGGAGACGAGATCTACAGTTCAGACTTTGACGCGGCACCTATATTCGGAGCGCTGGTGCGATATCGATTTTGAGCGCAGTTTTTTAAACGAGCTTGGCAATTGCATATGGTGGCATCTACTTTAAAACGACGTCCCGCAACGGTCGACGGATGGCCTTGATTACTTGTTCCCTAGGCTTCCCCATCCGCATCAGGATCTGAGGAAGGCCGTCTAACTTCAATGCGTCAGTGAGTTGAATTCGACATTCAGGCACTTCAATCGGTTGGTTCAGGTATCCTGCCTGGAACCCGGCCTTGGCTGCCGTGAGCAATACACGTTGCAGTGCTTGACCCGCCCAAAGCCAATCTCGAACTGCGTCTCCTTGCGTTGTGAGTATGACGATAAGTGGCGCGTGATCGGCCAACTCATGATCCTTTGCTGCAATTCCACTTCCCAAATCAAACCGTCGCACAATCATCCTCGCAATTGGGGCGGCAAGCTCATTCAAGGCGAGCCCATCGCCTTGGCGGCGCGGATGCATCCACATTGCCAGCTCGCGCCGCCAGCTTGGGTCAGACCACTGAATTGAGTCAGCTTTGGCGACACACTGAGCAACAGTTTTACGATCTCGCGAGTCTGATACAAACCGAAGCGCCGAGTTCTCGATGTGGGCGGCGGATTGTAGTTCAGTCAAAAGTTCAGTTGGGACCGAAGTTTCCTCAAAGCGTGTGCGAAAGGTACGCCGTCTCTCAATGGCGGATGCCAGATCTGAAAGCGGCTCATCGGGGTTTGCGTCAAAGGCCACCTCGACCAGAAGGTCGTTGTCCTCACTGTCTGGCTCGATCGTCACGCTGCAGCCATATCCCGCAGCTCCCGCTGTCGACCGCAAGTTCATCAAAGCGCAGCCGCAACTGATGACCAACTCTCGATCATCTGGATCGTTGACCGGCAGAGCCCGGGTTCTGTCTGCAAACAGTCTGACCCCGTTGTCCCTGATCTGAAACATCCAAGGTTGTGTATTGTGGCTAGATGGCGCGAGTATCGCCTTCCGAACGAAGGCTTCAATTTCTGATGCGCCGGGCATCGTTATTCCTCATCTGCGAAAGGGATCGTTGTGTGACTCGACGGTTGGTTTATCGGTTGCTCGACAACGTTCCCTTGATCTCTGACAAGTAGCGACAGGATTCCACAAAAGGCGAAGACATGGCGGGCTGGTTGTCCAAACTCTCGAATGCGACATCGAAAAGCGCTGATCAATTGAGTGCACCGGGAAACAAACATTTAAGGCTTGGTCAGTACGTGCGGTCCTTTGTGGGGCCTCCACTGATCGTTTTGAGCTTCAGCTCAGGTTTATGCCGCAGATCGGTTAAAAATTTGAAACGATGCGTCCTAAGGGCCAGACGCCGGATAAGGTGAGCAAACAAATGGCGAGGGCAATGAACTGCCACTCTGCGCTTGAGTTCTGTGGCATATACACCAGAAACCGGTACGACATATACGCCACGAACAGTGCAAAAACGATACCGATAGCAGCCACACCCCGAATGTAGCTTGGTGAGCGAACGTGTAGCTTTCTGATTGAAGGAACAACCATGGCGGCCACACCGGCGCCGGATGCAATTGCAACCGCTCGATAGGGTTGATCTATCAGCAAAATGGTGATGCCGTAGGAGAAGGCGACCGAAAACAACACAACACCCGTACCCACGCGCCAGTTATCGCTTTGATGGGCAAATGCGAGGTGAATTAGGCTCGCCCCAACAAACGCCGCTAAAGCATAGTACTCGTAGAAGTACCGCGGTGCGCCTGCCAATCCGTCGAGCATACTGGCTGCAAACATCACTGCCGCGAGCGCCGCACCAGTGGATACATACCCAATTATTCGATCAACCATTCGCAATGCTCTCTCTAACAGCATTTTTCATTGTTTTGAACGGCGTTGACACTGCTGGTTCGGTATCAGCCGAGATTACCTCACGGACACTTAATGAGTTTGCTCAAAAGGACCTCTTCAAAAACCGACGACGATGGCTTTCATGGTTGTTCCACACATCCTTGGCGGTTCTTTGTTACAAGTCCCAAGGGGCCCGAAGCTGTAAAAGTGGCCAAAATCTAGAACATTTGTGAACGCTTGAAGCCGCAGCCATTCGCTGCGCACTGCTTGAACTGGAAAGACGCGGGACAAAGTGAACTTTTGTTGTGGCTGCACAAACGGCTGCTATTGATCTTCTCGGCAAGCCCCTTCGAGTAGCCGGATCAACAGTTCTTCTCCATTGGAACCATCGCGTAGACCCTGGTAAGCGGAAAGTGCAATTGGCGAAAGCATGGGAAGTTCCATCTCATCCGCAGCCGGGATCAAGGGTGGCACTATTGTGCGGGAGGGCATGACTGTTAAGGCCAATCCAGCCTGCACAAGAGACCTGACACCTACGGGATGCGGGCTTAGATGGGACACGCGCCCACTTAACTCTGCCATATCCAGAGCCCTTAGTGCATAGCGCCTCAAGTCGCGACCATCGGTAAGGAACGCCAAGGGGATCGGCGCGTTCTCAGGCAATTTGAAACAGGGTGAAGAAACCCAGCTCAACCCCATCGAATGGACAAATCTGCGTTGCCTGTGACGGCCCTGATCCATCATGAAGGCCACGTCAATCTCGCCCTCCTCAAGCCGTTGCAAAAGCCGATCGCTGCGGTCGCATTGAATCTGAATCTGAACGTCCGGCCTTTGAGAAGAAAACGCTCTGAGGACTTCAACAACGATGGACATGGCCAGAGTGACAGTTGTACCGAGTCGAAGGATCTGACGTGCATTTGCCGTCTGCACGGTTTCAACAGCTTCTTCGGATAGCGACAGGATACGGCGTGCATAGACGAGAAACGCCTCTCCTTCTGGGGTCAAGCACATATTCTGCCCGCGACCACGCGATACCAGCCTCTGGCCCAGTGTCGCCTCCAGCTTCTTGATCTGCGCGCTGATGGCGGATTGCACCGTGTGCCGCTTTTCGGCGACTGCGGTGAAGTTGAGTTCGTCGGCCACCATGACAAAACTCTGCAAGGCGTTTAGGTCAAATGAAATCTTCATTTGCGATTTATAAAGCCGAATTAAATCATTTCCAAGATTTTTTTCGGTGAGGTAGTCCATTAATCGAGACCACCACTCTTGGGAAGACATGGATCATACACTCGCATTTTATTGCGTCGCGGCAATTTCAGTTCTGCTTACAGGGCTTTCGAAAAGCGGGTTCGGAGGAGGCTTGGGGGTCATGGCTGTTCCGATGATGTCACTCTTTGTAACACCACAATTCGCGGCCGCAGTGATGATGCCAATCTTGCTGGCGATGGACGTCCTTATTGTCTGGCGCTATCGCCAAACATGGGACCGAAGGATTATCTTAACTCTGCTTCCCGCCGCATTGATCGGCCTTGTCATCGGAAGCATGACATTCCAACATGTGGAGGCAGACACCGTTCGGCTTCTCATCGGGCTGCTTGCCGCCTTCTTTGTCGTGCAGTTCTTCATCTCCCAGCTAAATCGAAGCCGTACCGGGACGACCCCGACGCCAATCGTTTGGGGATTGGGCATGCTTTCAGGGTTTTCCAGTTTCATCGCCCACGCCGGCGGCCCGCCCGTAAAAGGGTACTTGCTTCGGCAAAGGCTGGAGAAATCATGGTTTGTAGGGACAAATACGATTTTCTTCTTTTCTCTGAATTTCCTGAAGACACTCGCCTACGGCGCCACCGGCACTCTCTCTTCCGCCAGTCTTCAGTCAAGTGCGGCCCTTGCCCCGCTTCTCTTTGTCGGAGTCGCTTTGGGAATGCGCCTGCACAGTTTCGTTGACCAAACAATCTTCGTGAGAGCGGTTTACGGCTTCCTGACCCTAACGGCGGCCAAGCTATTGTTTGATGGTGGATCAGCGCTCTTCTTGTAGACGTGCAATGTGGAAGCGGACCTTCGTTTTAACCGCAGCATCGGTCACAATGGGCTCGTTGGTTGAATCCGCCGCGCCCCGAACGAACGGCGGCTTCAGCTTTCGGCATCAGCGAGCGCCCGATAGACCGTCATCCTTGAAATCCCTAGATCACGGGCGATCTGGGCCTTTGCGACGCCCTCGCGCGCCAATCGTCGGATTTCCTCATCGTCCACGGATTTCTGCCTCCCCTTATAAACACCTTTGCCCTTGGCGGCTTCGATTCCAGCTCGCTGCCGGCCGCGGATAAACTTCAGCTCCATGTCGGCCACCATTCCGAGCACAGTTATTACCATTCGGCCCATGTCGCCGGCGGTGGTGACTTCCGGTTCAAGCACCCGCAAAGATGCGCCTTTGGCATCCAGTTCATGGACCAGGTTCAGCACATCGCGGGTGGACCGGCCAAGGCGGTCGAGGCGGTGAACGACCAACTCGTCGCCTTCCCGTAAGAATTCCATCACCGTCTCCAGTTCGGATCGGTCATCACGAGACGCGCCGGAAACCGTTTCCGAGCGGATGACCTCACAGTCCGCAGCTTTCAGCTTGGCTTTCTGAATGTCGAGATCCTGGCTTGATGAGCTGACGCGGGCATATCCGATACGTGGCATGGGAACTTGTCACATTAGGGTGGTTATCACTCTGATACTGTAACAATGTGTAGTTAACTACTCATATGTGACATTTCTCTCTGTAACATCAGTTTGTCTCTTGCGGGTGTACCCATATGTGACGACATAATCATGCGGCCATCGCTTCAAAATCGATCCGCTTGCCCAGATCGACATCGAACCGGCCATAAGGATTGATGTGGGAATAGATTAGCGGGGATAGTCCGCGATAATCACGCTCGGATAGATGATCCGCCCAAGTGGGCCCGGCCAATACCGACTGCACCATGCGTGTGTTCACATAGACCAGTGATGCCTGAAGCAGATGAAGGGCGTGAGCGGAGATTTCCTGATCGGAAATCCGGTTGCTGGAAATCTCGCCGCCTTTGCCGAAGAATACGAAACCATTGGCACTGTTCCAATTCTCGACCACATTCAACCCTTCATGGATCTCCCGGCGAAAATCTTCAGATCGTAGGTAGCGACACAGGAAGATCGTCTTGATAGCGCGGCCCAGTTCAGCGAGCGCCTTGTAGGTTGGATGCATCACATCGGCGCGGGCAAACCGGCGCAGGATCGCTTCCGGCTCTGCTGTACCATGTTGCATGGCCGCAGCGTATTTGACCATCTCATCGTACTGCTGTTCGATTTCAGCCCAGTCGATGGTTCCGGACAGGATCGGCAGAAGGTTTGGCAACTGCCCTCTCATCCCGGAATTTGGCAACGCCAGTTTCTGTCGCGCGATGGCTTTTAGGCGGGGAGCCAAATCAAATCCCAGCAGATGGCAGAAAGCGAATCCAATCGCGCTCTGACCATGACTGTCCACATACTGGCGTTGGATTTCCATGTCGGTGCAGTGCCGCAGAACACCCTCAATCATTGCCGCCACTTCGGATGAAGAGCAGCGCTTCAGTTGAGAATAAACGCAGGTCGCCTGGCGTTCGACATGCCAGTAAATCATGACACCGCGCCCACCATAGCGGGCATGCCATTCAGTCATCAGGTTCCGGTCCCAGGCTCCGAATTTGGTAGAATCCGCCGCACAGGCTGTTCCCGCATCGCCCCATATTTCTGGGTTTCGAACGGCCAGAGTGGAATTTGCTACGCGAGCGGCCGCGGCTCGAAGAGAGGCTGGGTCGATGTAACGGCGGCGAATGTGCTTAAGTTCGTCATAACTGATCCCCGGCACTCCAGCGGCGATGCGCTTCAGGCCAGCATTTGTACCCAGGCCATATAGACAAAGAAGAAGCCGCTGATCTCGGAGGCAACGCGGCAGGGCTTCGCGGCTGGCCGAGGTTTCAAAAGCATCAAGAAAGCCGGTGGCCAGCGCGGTTTCTTTCAACGTATCCAGTAGTCCCGTCATTGGCCACCGTTTGCCAATCTCCGACTTCAGGCTGAGAAGCCCTTTGGGTTCGGGAGCGGGAACATAGGGCGTAATGCAGATCCGGTTCTCACCGGACCATCGCAACCGAACCTTGTTGTTGGCGCGCAACGTCGCATTTAACTGGAACAATTCATGCCCCAGCTGCTCTCGCACAGACCGGGAAAATTCCTGCGCGTCCTGGGTGAGCTTCAATCCAGTATAGTAGGCGCCCCGTTTCTCGGGAAAATCTCTGGGCAGGTCATCGTCTGGATTGCGAAAACGATCTGCACCTTCAATCCAGATTTCCTTGGCCCGGATGCGGTCCCTCAATTGGGCCAGAACACAGAGTTCATAAGAAATGACATTCAGACGCCCCCGCTCATCAATTACAGTTCCCCGCCACTTGCGTGGGATTGAATCGTCCGGGGCCAGGGATGACGGAGCGTAGCGCCGCCCCTCTTCATTCAGGCGGGTGATCAGAGACAGGGCGTTCAGGATCGGTCGCCAGGTCTCATTGTTTGAACGGAACTTCAAAACCGACAAAAGAGAGGGCAGCATCCGGCGATAATGGCTGGCGTACGATCCCCGCATCACGGTTTGAATCCGGACATCCAATGTGCCTTTGGCACGATGTTCGTCTATGATGGCCTTTAACTTGGCCGCGCCCGCGATAGGAAAGATCACATCCGAAACCTTTCCGTTCGGTGCCATCATCGAGGCGGTCGCAATATCCACCAACAACCGTTCCTTTCCGTGGACTTTCTCGATGTCAGCGGCAATCTTGCCGATCACCTTCCGCCGGGATTTCGTGCCGATGCGGTGCACGACTTCAATCAGCAAGTCCACCAGTCCATCAATTAGCTTTGCTCTGCGCGACATTAAATAGATAGCCAGTAATCCAAGGCGTTTTTCGCGTTTATGCCGCCGCATCTCAGAGGCAGTCTCTCCCTCAACCCGGCGCACCAGAATCTTGATCCATGACGGATCAACGCTGGACATCATATCAAACGGCAAGTCGAGACCTTGAATAAAGGCAAGCCGGTCAGCAGCATCCAACACGCTTTCCAGCGTTGCGGCGCCAACATCGTCTTTCAAACGCTGAAACCCGTGACCGCCACGCGGATCGGTAAGGCCGGCCTCAAAAGCCTCCGACGCATTTGGTGACAGCGCCTTCGCGATACCAGCTAATAGACCATCTACAAATGCAATCCGTGCGGTTCGAATGGAACTCGCCAGGATGCCTTCGGCTGGCGGGAGCAAGCATCTTTCCCGAAACCAGCGATAGCATTGGTCAAGCATGTCGCCTATTGAGCCACCATTTGGGCAAATCACATCACGCAACCAAATTTTGAGCTCAGCGCGATGGTTCGCTTGTGTTCGGGAAAGACCAAGGTGCTTGGCTATCTCCAGCCGATAGCGGCGGGCAGTCCGGTCAGAAAAGGACCGAAGGGGGCGAACAGCCTGCATGTCGAGTTGGGAGGCGACATAGCCGACTGTAGTGTCGTCGACATTGGTCCAGTCTTCGACAAATCTACCTGCGCAGCGAACGCTGCAAATCTGTAGTGCGACCTCAAGGCAAACAGACCGGGGCAGCGACGATAGAAAATCCATATCCTGAAAGGACAAGCTCCATTCGCGTGCCGCGCTGGCATCCATCTACCCAACTCCAAAATACTGCATGAAAGCAAATGGCTACGGGTTTTCGTGATTAGCGCAACATAAATCGTTCACAAATGTTCTGAATTCTGGCCACTTTTTCACGTTCGAGCCCCTTGGGCCAACTTGAAAAGCCGACATCGGCACCGTGGTAAGTTATGTCGCAATTGGCTTTTGCCTGCGCTGCCAGTGTTCCAAAATGTTGTGCTATTTGATGCTTAGACTGCCATTACCTTGCTTTTGAATGCCCTAAGGCAATCTTCGATGTCAAAAAGGTGGCTTGCTTCGGTTCTCCGATAGTCTTTTCGAAGATTTGATTGCGTGGCTTACCGAGGCTGAGTTTCTAAACATGGGCATAGCTTAGCGAGTGTCGTCTGGTCGGGCTAGATCAAGGCTCCTAACGAAGGCATCGACATTCATGGTTATGTGAACGCTTCCAAAATGGAAACAAGCATCCTTTGCCGTGCAGTTACGATCCTTCAGTCCAAAAGGCGCTATGGCGAAATACGCGATCTCAACGGAAATAGAGAGGGACGGTGACTTGAACCCGACAAGCGCAAACCAGACGAAGATCGGCGGTAGCTAAATCATCGTCAGTCTCACTTACGATTGTTTGCCACCTGTGAAGTAATGCCGCCTTGACACGATGAGGGCGGCTATCGTGAATCATCCGAATAAAGACAACTCCCCCCGGACTTCTTCGACCGTTCGAAGGTGGCCCATTGGCTGCGACAGCTTCCATCGGTTTTTCTGTGGGTGAAAAAGGCGAGTTCGCTCAAGGTTGTCAGGCTGGTAACTGTGTGGGGCCTGAAGTAAACTTCCAAAGGGATCAGCTGCCATGAAAAGCTTGGCACGTGAGAGGTCGATTACAACCTCTTCAATAGTTTGCGAAACAGCCCTGGTATGCAGTATTTGCAAAGCGAGTATGCGAGAATTCTTGGTAGTCAGAACGAGAATGGCCCCATAAGTACGCCGAGTAAATGAAGCTCCTGAATAGGATCAAGGCAATGGCAAAAGAATATAGAGACGCGATCAGCCTCTTGAGCTTGGTCGTTGTAACCGCGTCGCTGATCGGTCTGCATTCCTGGTTGTATGTTCAGTAAGTCAAATGCAGCCGCGTTTGATCCAAAGTATGCAGAGCAATTAAATTGGAACAGGTTGGTCACACGACCGTCCGCTAACGTAAAAGGCGCCCAGAATTCGGGCGCCTTTTTAATGTTCACGGCCAGTCCTCTTAACGGCTGAGCAGCAGATCCGGTAGCCACAGAGCAAGCTCAGGAATGAACGTGGTCAACATCAGCGTTGGCAGCCAAGCGAACACTATGAAGACCAGAGTCGGCCAAAGCATCTTAGACACCGGCGTGTCGCAGATCTGAGCCCCAAGATAAAGCAGTGGTGCTGTGGGCGGGGTGATGTTGGCCATTCCAAGGTTTACGCCGATGATTGCGGCAAAGTGAATCGGATCAACCCCGACACTTTGGGCGATCGGCAGCAGGATCGGCGTCGCCAACAGCAGGCCTGAGATGTCGTCCATCAGCATTCCGATCAAGATCATCACGACGTTGATCATCAAAAGGATGATGATTGGGTTGTCCGAAACAGAGTAAACCATGTCCTTCGCCAGTTGCGGTGCGCCCTGAGAGATCAGGTTGTCCGAAACGATCAGAACCATGAAAATCATGACCATAACTACGCCAATGGTCACGCCTGAGTTCTGGATGGTCTGCGCCAGGGTCTTCCAGGTAAGACCGCGATAGAAGTAGATCGCAACCGGAATCGCATAGCATACTGCAATGCCAGCGGCCTCGGTTGGTGTCATGATACCGCCGTAAATACCGCCCAAAATAATGATCGGCATCATAAGCGCAGGCCCGGCCAGACGGCCTTGACCCAGAAGCGCAGGCATGAAGGGATTGGGACGATCTGTCAATTGGATGTCGTCATACTTCCGCAGCAAAAACTGGTTGGTAATGATCAGCAGCGTGATCAGGATAATCGCAGGGATGACCGTAGACAAAAAACACTTCAGTACGTGTTGTTGCGCCACCCAGCCATAAAGGATGTGCGAAGAACTGGGTGGGATCAAAAGACCCAGAGGGCTTGCAGACACGATGAGCGCTGCGGACTGCCCCTTCGGGTAATTTGCCTTTTTCAGGTGCGGCATCATGATTCCGCCGATGCAAGTCAGCGTCGCATTCGCACTGCCCGAGATCGAGCCGAAGATACCGCAGGCCAGCACAGATGCCGCGTTTAGACCGCCTTTAATGTGACCGATGAACATCTCGGCCAGCGCCACTAGCGGCGCCGCGATCCGGCCTTTTTCCATTATGCCTCCGGCAATCATAAAGAGAGGAATTGCCAACAGCACCAAAGAGCGGATCCCGGTTGCGCCAGTCGGTAGGTAACCCGTGATGGACTGATCTCCAACCAATGCAATAAAGATGAGAACTGCCCCAAACGCCACATAGACGCTGACGCCCAGCAAGAGCATCACGCAGACAATAATAAGACTTCCGCCGATAATCATTTCGCGGCTCCTTTAAGGGTTTCGGACCGCAAAGGAAGCCCGAGCCCCTTTCGGATATGCACATAAAGATATGCCGCGGTGAACATCGCCATGAAGCCAAATGCGCACATGATCGCGATACGCCAGGTGACAAATGGAATGCGCAACACCGGCGTCGACCTCAACCGTGGGAACGAGAAGTCGTCAAGCAGCGATACATAGCAGGCCCAAACCAGAAAAAGGATCACAATAAGCTCAACTAGCAACACAATGAACCCGCGCCACCAGATGAGCCGGGGGTTTTGAATCACGATGCCAAGGATGTCTGCGTTGATGTGCAGGTTCCGCGCAGATGCCAGAACCGCTCCGGCGAAGAAGCCCACGATGGAAAAGGCCAATAGCCATTCCTCATAGGCAAATAAGTCGCCGCTAAATCCATATCTGATCACGACGACTGCACCAAATGTGAAAGCCATCAGGAAGCCACAAGCC
Source organism: Ruegeria sp. BHSB064 (assembly GCF_059613205.1). Lineage (NCBI taxonomy): Bacteria > Pseudomonadati > Pseudomonadota > Alphaproteobacteria > Rhodobacterales > Roseobacteraceae > Ruegeria > Ruegeria sp. BHSB064. The sequence continues at coordinate 14,105 of NZ_JBXWSB010000047.1, read as the reverse complement.
ATCACAATTTGCCGCATGACAAATGCAATGGCTTTCATTGGATACCCGATGATCGGTGGAAGTTCGTCCGTGATTTTCTGCGGTTTATCAGCGTCGTCGTCGCCGATATATGTCGTCATGTCATCTTTCTCAATCGACATGCCTGTCCCCCCGCTTTTTTCTTTTTTAGAGAGCAAATAGCGAAAGGGCCGGCAGTGTTGCCGGCCCGATTGATTGTGCTGACTATCAGTTCTTGCTGGCCAGCAGGCGGTCGATCACATCCTGGCCAACGCTCTGGGCCATCATCGGCCAAATGTTTTCCTGGATATGGGCGGCCATGGCTGCCTGCTCTTCGTCGTTCAGGCTCAGGATGGTATAGCCTTTGTCAATCAGCTTCTGTCCAAAAGCCGCGTCGTTGTCGCGGTTGTACTGGAAGAAGTCGTCTGACGCCTTGGTCATTGCGGTTTGCAGAGCGGCGCGCTGCTCGTCGTTCAACTTGTCCAGAGTACGCTGCGACGCGTAGAACGTAGTCAGTTCCGAGATCGAGTTGTACTCGACAAAGTGCGTACCAACATCCGACTGCGCGAAAATCGAGTAGGTTGCTGTTTTGGTGCAGCAGATTGCGCCATCAACAATTCCAGACTGGATCGCAGGGAAGATATCACCCCAAGCCATGGTCGTGGCCTGGTAACCAAGCGCTTCCACCATGGATTTCACGGCGGGCGACGACCAAACACGAATGTTCATGCCTTTGTCGTCAAAGTTGTTCCAGTTGGTCGGTTCCTGCGTGGCCACGATGCCAACAAACCCTTCGGGATTCTGGGCCATTACCCGCACACCGTACTCGTCGGTGATTTCCTGCAAGATCTTATTATACTCGGAGTCCATGTTGCGCATGATATTGTCCATGTCGTCCCAGCCTCCTACGAGGAACGGCATCGACAGAAATTCCAGACGCGGGTCTGTGTCGGCATAGATAAATGCTGCCGCTAGATCGATGTTACCACGTGCTACATCTTCAAAGAGCGCCTCGCCCGAACCAAGCTGGTTGGCCGGAAAAACTTCGATTGTCAGGCCCACATCCGCCGCTGCTACATCTGCGGCGACCTGCTCCATCATCTTGGTGCCCTGATGGTCGATCGGGAACACACCGGCAAAGCGTAGCTTCATGTCTTCTGCCAGCGCCGCGGTTGACATTAGAGCGCTTACGGCACCAAGCATCAGGCCTTTGGTAACGTTTTTGAATTTCATCTAGAATTCTCCCAGTTTGCGGTTCTTCTTCACGTTGGCTTCTTTTGCTGACCGCTGCGAATTGTTGCGTTTGGTCACACTATGCGAACACAAATTGCAGTGCAATTTTATTCATGGCTTATTCTTGTTTGGATCGGGTTCCTCCCTATCTTGGATTTTTGAGTGTGTGTTCTGAGGTGGCTATGACCGTTCGTCGGACCCATTATCGTCTTATCAATCCGATTGGACTTCCAACTTGAGCAGGGCGAGCGATCGGTCTGTGTTCAGCCATCAAAGTGGCGATTCGGTTTTGAACGTCGACCGGATAAGGGACGGAGCGGCGTGTGCCGTGATCGACGTTCACGAGTACCTGCTCCATCACACAGACAGTTGTTTGATCTTTCAGCTTTATCATCGATCCCGCGATATGCAGACGTTTGACGTCGGCGTCCAGCATTAGAAACTGGCAGAAAAACTCTTCGCCTACCAAAAGCTCACCCAGATAGTGGACGTGGTTTTGGAGTACAAACGGTCCGGCATTGAAAGCCTTCGCGTAACTTGGGCCAACGCCAAGTTCTTGATCCAGCATCACATCCAGGGCCTCGTCAAAGGCCATGACGTAATAAGCCAGATTCATATGTCCGTTGTAGTCAATCCATGCGTCCGGTACTCGACGGTTTTCTGATGTTACCCAGTTTGTCATTCCACGTCGCCCTCGAAGCCCTGCAGGAATGCATGTAAATTGTCGCCCAACTCTTCACAAAGATAACCTCCTTCCTGCACTATCACGGTGGGTAGATTCAGCGCTGAGAGCATCTTTGCCATTTCGGAAAATCCAGGTGTTGAGACGGCAAGACCTCCGAATGGGTCCCCTTCGAAAGCATCGAGACCGAGCGCGATGACGATGGCGCCAGGTGCAAAGCTCCTGACATGGGTCAAACCGCTCGACAGCCCTTTAAGAAAGCCGTCATCGCCGGTGCCGCGCGGGAGCGGAATGTTCAAGTTATAACCATGGCCTGCGCCTTCGCCGACCTCATGAGCGTGGCCCCAGAAAAAAGGATAGAACCGCGCCGGGTCCGCGTGGATTGACAGGGTGAACACGTCGTTGCGTTCGTAAAAGATGCCTTGCGTTCCGTTGCCGTGGTGCAGGTCAACATCGATGATCGCCACTCTGTCGTGGGTTTGCCGCAAGAATTGAGCAGCGATAGCGCTGTTGTTGAGATAACAGAAACCACCGGCTAGATCGCTAAAGCAGTGATGGCCCGGTGGCCTGCAGAGCGCATAGGCCACATTGTCCCCGTCCAATACTGTTTGGGTTGCACTCACGGCGCAGTTTGCGGACCAACGCACTGCCTCCCAGGTGCGCGCGCCGATGGGGCAGGACATGTCAGTGACATGAAATCCCGCCTGACCAACTGCCGATAATGGATAGCTGGCCGTGCGGCGATCCGGGTGGATGTTCGGGAAAATCTCGGGCGTGGCGTCGGGAATGCGTGCCCACCGTTCATAGACCGTCGACAGGAACTTCAAGTAGGCCGGGGTGTGTACCGCTGCGATCGGAGCTAGGCCATGATCAGTCGGCGTGTACACCTCGTGACCGCCTGCCGCGACGCCTGCAAGCAGGCGCTCCAACCGCTCAGGTTTTTCGGGGTTGGGTTGCATCACACCATTTACCAAAAAACCGCTAGGATTATGCTGGCCTTGCCGTTCCTGATCAGAAAAAACTTTCATGTGTCAGAACCCCACCTTATCTGCTCCTTTGAGACCGAGCATCACGCGCGTCTCATCAGGTGTAGCGATCTCGTATCCCAGTTCTTCCAGAACGGACCGAATTTTAGTGACCTGTTGGGCATTGCTGGTTGCAAGCTGCCCGCGTCCGATCATCAGGCTGTCTTCAAGACCTACACGAACATGCCCGCCTAGAATGGCGCTCATCGCGCCCAGTGGCATCTGCTGTCGCCCAGCGGCAAGTGCCGAAAACTCATAGGCGTCGCCCAATAGGCGGTCAGCCGTTTCCTTCAAATACATCAGGCTGTGTGGGCTGGCATCGATCCCGCCCAGTACTCCCATCACAAATTGCAAAAAGATCGGTGGTACAATGCGGTTTTGCTTCAGATAGAAGGCCAGCGTCTGGATGTGCCCCACGTCGTAACATTCACATTCAAACCGCGCGCCACCGGCATCGCCCAGCATTCGAAACACGGTTTCTATGTCATGGAATGTATTCTTAAACACAGTGTCGCGCGTGTTCTCCAGAAAGGTCTCTTCCCAATCATGGGTCCAATCGGAATAGCGGTCCTTCATCGGGAAGAGGCCGAAATTTATGGAGCCCATGTTGAGCGAACACATCTCTGGCGCCAGTTCTACAGGGGCCGAAAGCCGTTGTTCCACACTCATCTGTGAGCTGCCACCCGTGGTCAAGTTAATAACGGCATCACTCGCGTCCTTGATCCTTGGTAGGAACTGGCGAAAGACTTTGATATCCGCGCTTGGGCGGCCGGTGTCCGGGTCGCGCGCATGCAGATGTAAAACAGATGCACCGGCTTCCGCTGCCTCGATTGCAGACTTGGCGATTTCGTCGGGCGAAACAGGCAGATGTGGGCTCATGCTCGGCGTGTGAATCGAGCCCGTCACGGCGCAAGTCAAAATAATCTTTTGTGCCATGGGTCAGACCTCCAAATCGCATTCATGGGCGAAGTCCCGGAGACTGTCGTCAAGTATATTCAGGATTTCGTTGATCTGCGGTTCGGTGACGATCAAAGGCGGGCAAATCAGGAAATGATCGCCCTCTATACCGCCGCGGGTTCGGCGCGAATAAGTGATCAAGTTGCGCTTGTAGCAGATTTCTACGAACCGTTCATAAGCGATCATGTCCTTGGGCAATGGTGACATGGTGTCCCGATTCGACACCATTTCAAAGGCGGTTAGTAGGCCTTTTCCGCGTATATCACCGACAAACGGGTAACGCGCCATGAGGTCCATGAGCCCCGCCATCAGCACGTCGCCCATGATGCGCGCATTGGTCATCAGGTCCAGTCGGTCGATCTCGTTCAGAACCGCCAATCCGGCGCTGCAAGCAAGCGGGTTTCCGGCATAAGTGTGGCCGTGGGCAAATCCGCCGCTGTCCAGCACTGTTTCGACCATCTGATCATCGGCAATCATGGCCCCCAACGGTGCATAACCCGCACCAAACCCTTTGGACAGTGCCACAAGGTCTGGGCGGATGTTCCAGTGCTCCGATGCTAAGAACGTACCAGTGCGTCCAACACCTGACATGACCTCATCCATGATCAGCATGACGCCAAACTCGTCGCAGATCTCACGCACCCGACCGTAATAGCTGTCGGGCGCAACTAGCGCGCCGGTGGATGCACCGCCCACCGGTTCCATGGCAAAGGCCAGAACCGTGTCAGGCCCCTGGACAATGATCTCATCCCTGAGCATTTCGGCATACTTCAGACCACGGTCGTGGTCGGACAGGTTATCGCGGTCCAAATAGCAAGTAGGCGCAGGAATTTTCGGCATTTCCTTGAAAAGCGGCCCAAACGCGTTTGTAAGCGGCCCGTATCCGGTAATTGCCAGCGCGCCCAAGGTAGAACCGTGATAGGATGGAAAGCGCGAAATGACTTTCCACCGACTGGCTTGCCCCCCAGCAACCGCCCATTGCCGCGCGAACTTCACGCAGGATTCCATGGCCTCGGACCCGCCCGAAACAAAAAAGACCTTGTCCAAGCCTTCCGGTGTGCGATCTGCAATCGCTGTGGCCAGGTCCTCGGCTGGGGCGTTTTCAAAATGTAAACGATAGGCAAAGGTTGCGCTGTCCATCTGCGCTTTCATCGCAGCCAGAACATTAGGGTTTGAATGGCCGATATTACTGACCATCGCCCCGGACGAACCATCAATATAACGCTGGCCGTTCTTGCCCCAAATATAGATTCCTTCTGCGCGATCAACCTCGGGGCGGCGCGCGCGACTTTGATAGAAAAGGTTCGATGCCTTCACGGTTTTTCTTCTTTAACAGGTGTGGCGATGCAAGAGCGATACCCAACCTTGTGTTGGATTCTTTAATAGGGCAAATAGATAATGAGAATTAGCCATATTGATTGAATCAATGGACAACGCCACTGAACAGGACAAGTTGATCCGGGAGCTGGATTGGAATCTGCTGCGCACCTTTATGGTCATTGTTCAGGAAGGTAGCATCACACTGGCCGCCAAGCGACTGATGCGGCGACAACCTTCCGTCAGCCAGGCACTGAAACGTCTTGAGACACGGCTTGGAACGCCTCTGATTGATCGCAGCCCATCGCATTTCCGCATCACTCCGGCCGGGCAGACACTGTACCAGGAATGTCTGGACATGTTTGGCAGTCTGGCGCGGGCGATACAGAGCGCACAGGGCACAGAAGACATCGTTACCGGTACAGTCAAGCTCGCTCTTCTAAGCCGGATTGAAAGCGGGTTTTTTGATGCGATATTGGCAGATTTTCATCGCCAATTTCCCGAAGTCAGCTTTGATATCGAGGTTATGTCCAGCAAAGCCGTTAGGCAGGCGGTTCTTGAAAAATCCGCGACACTTGGCGTTTGCTTGGTACACGACGCCCACCCGAGTATGCAACATGAGGTTCTTTATCGGTCTTACTTTGGGTTCTACTGTGGTCCGAGCCATCCATTGTTCGGGCAACGCGATCTGAAACTCGAAGACCTGCGAGACCATTCGTCGGTTTCATTTCGGACAGACCAGCTTTGGGATGCGTTGCGTCCAGTGGCATTGCTACGCGCGCAGAACAAGCTCGATAACAAGGTGATCGGTTACACGTCTGATCTGGGCGAGGCACAGCGGATGATAGGCGCGGGACTCGGGTTCGGTCCGCTGCCTGTTCACGTCGCCGAACGCTTCGTCAATCGCGGCGAACTGTGGCGTTTGCCGCCATACGAAAACACCTTGGCGATTGATATTCATTTGGTGCACCACAAAAGCGCACGCCTGAACCGGGCAGAAAAAGCACTGCTTGACATGATTAGAAGTCGACTTGCGTCGGTGCCGCTTGAACAGCGCAGTTACCATCCGGCCGAAACGATCCGGCCAAAGGTTCAAGAGGGGAAAACCAAAAAATGACTTCAAATGATACCCTGTCCCTGCTGGCCTGCCAGATCGAAATCCCCGCCACTGAGAGCGCTGCCGCGCGAGACAAACATCTTGCGGAAAGCGCGGCGAAAGTGCGCGATCAGCTCAGCCGCCGGAACGTGGATCTCGTGGTTCTTCCTGAGCTTTCCAGTATAGATTATTCGCGCGCAGCCTTCGACCGGCTCAATGAGATTGCCGAACCCTTGGAAGGAGCTTCTTTTAAAACATGGCGCGATATAGCCAAAGAATTCGGTGTCCATGTCTCTTACAGTTTTGCGCGCCGGGGGGCATCGGGGACGCATATTTCAGTTGCTGTCGTCAACCCGGACGGTGCGCTGGACGGCTACTACGACAAGCTTCACCTCTGCCATTATGGCGCTTCAATGGAAAAGGAATATTTTGACGCCGGAGATCACATATTTATTTTTAAAATCAATAGTTTAAATATTTCACCTATCATATGTTATGACATTCGTATTCCCGAGCTTGCACGCACCCTGACCCTAAAGCACGACGTCGATCTTATTCTGCATTGCGGGGCATATTACCGCGATGAGTCCTTCGAAACTTGGCACAATTTTGCCATGTCACGCGCGATGGAAAACCAGATCTTCTTCCTATCCCTTAACCGGGCCGGAGAAAACTGGGGCAATTCGATCTTTTGCTGGCCTTGGATGGATGAAAATACTCTGCCGGTGCGGTTTGCCGAGACAGCTGAGGATTTTCGCTGCGTGACCTTAAGTAAGAGCCAACTCTTGCAGGCAAGAGAAAGCTACACATTCCTCGACGACCGACTTGCGGATTACGATTCACTCTGAAGGGTCGGATGGCCTTCTGTTAGCGGTAGCGAAACATAGGTAAAGTTTCGAATGACACAGGTTACCATTGCTCGGGTGACGCTCGAAAAAATAAACGATCTGGATTTTGCGCTAAGGGCGTTGTCGTCTGAAATGGGCGACAGACATGTCGCGAGTGTCGACATTCTGAAAGCGGCCTTCGCAGTTGACCAACCGGCCTTCAACGCGTTGCTCGCTCACAGTGATAACGAAGTCGTCGGTGCACTTGTTTGGACCCCATTGTTTTCAACCACCAGAGGGGGTGGCGGCTTATTTGTAAGTGATCTTTGGGTTTCCTCTTCGGCGAGAGGGCAAGGTATTGGAAGCAGACTGCTGTCTCGCGCGGTTTTCGATGCGGACAAATCTTCTGGCGCGTGTTTTGTTAAACTGGCAGTCCATCGCACCAACCCCTCTGCCTTTTCCTTTTACACCCATATTGGATTTAAGGAAGAAACCTACATGTCGGCCATGATCCTCGAAGGCGCTTCTTTACAGAGTTTTAAGAAGCTCTAAACGCCAGTAGTGACGAAAACATTATCGTGCTCAAGTATTCGAGCTTCCTCAGTACAGATATTGGTAGCCTATAAGGCGACGATAGCGCATTTGTAGCGATGGCGAGAAATTCAGCAGCCATATCTGAATCGAAAGTGTCGCAAGGTCAGTCGGGCAATAAATCGATACTGTTTTAGGTCATTTCGTCGATGCTCTGGTGGAATTCTGATTTTGGAGAACTGAACTGCAACCACCATTTTCTGGTCCTAGGTATGGCTTTTTCCGAAGTGGTCATTGATGCGCGTACCATCATTGACTGCTTTGTCCACAAAGTATCACTTCAAACAGGATTTGGCTCTGCGCCTATAGTGGACGGCAGGTTAGACGGGTCGCGTCGCAGCATCACCAGCTGATAGCCAGCTGCAGCAACGACCCGCCAACGAAAGCGGTCCGTAGTGGTCAAACTTCAATGGCCTCTGCTATGGCCAGTACGTCCTCAAGCTCAACACTGAGATACAGAACAGTACTGTCTATCTTTGTATGCCCAAGTTCGAAGCTGGGCGAAGCGCGCGAATGGCAGGTAATTTTGGTGTTTCCATAACTGATCATCCGATCGGCCATTCCCGCCCACAACGACAATCCGGCGTTGACGAGAGACGATATCACAGGATGCCGCGCCGCCTCTGAGGTCCGCATCAAGCCCTACCTGCCAAATTCTGCAAAGTGAAATTCTGGTAGGTACGCCACCGAAGCAGACCTTGGTCACGGTGGGGCGTGCTACTCACTTCAGTTTTCACAGGATAAAGTGACCGGCCTGCTACAGGAGCCAGCGTTACAGACGGAGTACATGCACCGAACACTGAGCGTGTCTCACGACGAGAGCGGCTGTTGACCCTAAAAAGAACTCTTTCATCCCAGGTTTGTGCGAAGCAAGGACGATACAGTCGATGCCATGTTTGTTCGCGTATTCAGTGATTGCCCGACCTGCCGATTGGCTCTCGATTAGCACAGAAGAGACCTCGGCTTCGTTTTCCAAGCGCTCGGCCAAGCGCGCCTTTGCTTTTTGGAGAGACTTTTCTGCGATCCCTTCATCCATATAGTACATTATCTGTCTGTTAGGGGGTTCATGGATATGTGCGGCGGTGATTGTTCCGCCTTCGGATACAAGGGCGTGTGCCGCCGCGAGTGCGTGTTCACTGATACCGTGTTCAAGTGACAGCGCCACTAGGATATTCTGGTACATTTCAAACCTCCGAATTTAGGTTTTCAGATATCTGCTGCTAACTGGCCTCTCCCCATTCGTCTTCGAGAGGGCGCTCAGGCACCCCAGCCGTAAGAATGGGGTGCGTGCTATTTCGTCTTGGGCTTTTGCGCTTTCTTGCCACTACCGGCTGAGCAGGAGATCAGGCAGGAAGAGAGCCAACTCTGGGACAAAAGTCGTCAGTATCAGCGTCGGAAGCCACGCAAAGACAATGAAGATCAAAGTCGGCCACAGCATGCGCGAAACCGGTTCATCACAGACCTGAGCACCGAGATAAAGTAGCGGCGCAGTTGGTGGAGTGATGTTCGCCATACCCAGGTTCACACCAATTACGGCCGCGAAGTGGATCGGATCCATTCCAGTGCTCTGCGCGATGGGCAGCAAGATCGGTGTCGCCAACAGCAAACCCGAGATATCGTCCATCAGCATCCCGATCAGGATCATCACGACGTTGATCATCAGAAGGATGACGACCGGATTGTCCGAAACGGAATAGACCAGATCTTTGGCCAACTGAGGTGCACCCTGTGAGATCAGGTTGTCCGACACGATCAGAACCATGAAGATCATGACCATGACCACGCCAATCGTAACACCGGAATTCTGGATGGTCTGAGCCAGTGTTTTCCAGGTCAGCCCACGGTAGAAGTAGATCGCGATCGGGATCGAGTAGACCACTGCGATGCCCGCAGCCTCGGTTGGCGTCATTATGCCGCCATAGATTCCGCCCAGAATGATCAGTGGCATCATAAGCGCAGGCCCGGCCAGGCGCGCCTGTACTCCGAATGTCGGCAGAAATGGTTTAGGACGTTCCGTCAGGTTTATGTCGTCATACTTCCGAAGCATGAACTGATTTACGATGATCAAAAGGGTGATCAGGATTATCGCCGGAATAACCGTGGACAAGAAGCACTTCAGTACATGTTGCTGTGCAACCCAACCATAAAGGATGTGAGACGAACTCGGTGGGATCAACAGACCCAAGGGGCTGGCCGCCACGATCAGAGCCGCCGATTGCCCACCCGGATAGTTGGCCTTTTTCAGGTGGGGCATCATGATGCCGCCAATGCAGGTCAGCGTTGCGTTTGCACTGCCGGAAATGGAGCCGAACACACCACAGGCCAACACCCCCGCGGCGCTCAATCCTCCTTTGACGTGGCCAATGAACATTTCAGCCAGAGAGACTAGAGGGGCCGCGATTTTACCTTTCTCCATGATGCCCCCGGCGATCATGAAGAGTGGGATCGCCAGAAGTACAAGTGAGCGGATACCTGTAGAGCCGGTGGGCAAGTAGCCGGTGATGGATTGATCTCCGACAAGGGCGATGAAAATCAAAACCGATCCGAATGCCACATAAACGCTGACGCCCAACAGCAGCATAAAGCAGACGATTAGGAGACTTCCTCCGATGATCATTGGGTTTCTCCTTTTTGCATTTCTGATCTCAAGGGAAGCCCGAGCCCCTTGCGGATATGCACGTACAGATATGCCGCCGTGAACGTCGCCATGAGGCCAAAGGCAATCATGATTGCAATCCGCCAGGTCACAAACGGAATGCGCAGCACCGGGGTTGCGCGCAGTCGCGGGAATGAGAAGTCATCAAGCAGTGAGACATAGCAGGCGTACATGAGGAATAGGATCACCAGCACCTCGACTGTCAGGACGACAAAGCCGCGCCACCAAATCAACCGAGGGTTTTGGATCACGATGCCAAGAATGTCCGCGTTGATGTGCAGGTTGCGGGCAGAGGCCAGAACAGCACCTGCAAAAAAGCCGATGATGCTAATGCCCAAAAGCCATTCTTCGTAAGCAAACAGATCACCTCCAAATCCATACCGGATGACAACAACTGCCCCAAATGTGAAAGCCATCAGGAAACCGGCAAACATAACGATCTGCCTCATGACAAAAGCCACTGCTTTCAGCGGATACCCAATAACAACCGGCAGCTCATCCGTGATTTTTTGCGAACTCTTCTTTTCCGCGCTTTCGACGACCAACGGACGTTCAGCTTCAGAACTAGACATCTTTCCCCCTCCCTTTGTTGAGCCAAAGACCAAAAAGGGCCAGCTGATTTGCTGGCCCTTTTCTCGGTGATTATTGCTGTTCTTTTGCCGCCAACAGGCGGTCGATGATGTCCTGACCGACGTTTTGTGCCATCGCTGGCCAGACCGTTTCCTGGACATGAGCGGCCATCGCAGCTTGTTCTTCGTCGCTCAGGCGCAGAATGGTATAGCCTTTGTCGACAAGTTTTTGACCGAACACTTCGTCATTCTCACGGTTGTAGGCAAAGAAGTCTTCGGACGCCTTGGACATTGCGGCTTGGAGCGCGGCACGCTGTTCGTCGTTCAGCTTGTCGAGTGTCCGCTGCGACGCGTAGAAGGTTGTCAGCTCAGAGATCGAATTGTATTCGACGAAATGGGTCCCAACATCCGACTGGGCGAAGATCGAGTAGGTCGCGGTCTTCGTGCAGCAGATTGCGCCATCAACAATGCCGGCCTGAAGTGCCGGGAAGATGTCACCCCATGCCATGGTTGTCGCCTGGTAACCCAGTTCTTCGACCATCGACTTCACGACGCTGGACGACCAGACGCGAATGTTCATGCCCTTGTCGTCAAAAGTATTCCAGTTCTCGGGCTCTTGGGACGAAACGATGCCGATGAACCCTTCCGGATTCTGCGCCATAACGCGCACACCATATTCGTCCGTGATCTCTTGCAAGATGGTGTTGAACTCGGAATCCATGTTGAGCAGAGTGCTTTCCATGTCATCCCAGCCGCCCAGCAGGAATGGCATTGACAGGAATTCCAGGCGTGGATCGGTATCGGCATAGATGAACGCCGATGCCAGATCGATGTTGCCGCGTGCAACATCTTCGAACAGCGCCTCACCAGAACCCAGCTGGTTTGCAGGGAAGACTTCGATCTTCAGGCCAACGTCTGCTGCCGCGACATCCGCTGCGACCTGCTGCATCATTTTCGTGCCCTGATGGTCAATCGGGAACACGCCCGCGAAGCGCAGGGTCATGTCTTCCGCGAAGGCGGTGGTCGACATCAGGGCGCTCAGCGCTCCAGCGGCGATACTTGTGGTAAACTTATTGAAACTCATCGATATCTCCTCCACTTTGACGAGTAACGCCCGCCCAGCAGCGTGCTGGAGCGGGCGTTGTTTTGCTGATGTCAGCAAAGTTCCGGGGCGATGAACTCGTATCCAAGATCATCGGCCACAGCCTTGTACGTCACCTTTCCGTGGGCCACGTTCAGGCCATTCATCAGGTGACGATTGTCTGCAAGCGCCTGCTTCCAGCCATTGTTGGCAATAGCCAGAGCGTGCGGCAGCGTGACGTTGTTCAGTGCATAGGTCGAGGTTCGGGCGACTGCGCCCGGCATATTGGCGACGCAGTAATGAACAACATCGTCGACAACATATGTGGGCTCGGCGTGAGTGGTGGCTTTGGACGTTTCAAAGCAGCCGCCCTGGTCAATCGCCACGTCCACGACGACCGCACCGGGTTTCATTTTCGAGATCAGCTCGCGCGAGACCAGCTTAGGTGCAGCAGCACCCGGGATCAGAACCGCGCCAACAACCAGATCCGCATTGGTGACTTCTTCCTCCAGTGCAGCTTTGGTTGAATAGACAACCTTGGCCGAGGCCTCGAAGTGGTTTTCCAGCTTCTCCAGAACTGCAGGGTTACGGTCCAGAATGGTCACGTCCGCGTGCAGGCCGACGGCCATCTGGGCCGCGTTGAAGCCAACGACGCCACCGCCGATGACCACAACTTTGCCCGGCTTCACACCAGGCACGCCGCCCAGCAATACGCCCAGACCACCCTTGGCCTTTTCCAACGCGCTGGCCCCGGCCTGGATTGACATGCGACCGGCAACCTGGCTCATCGGTTTCAGCAGGGGCAGACCGCCATTGTCGTCGGTGACGGTCTCATAAGCGATGCAGACAGCGCCCGAGTCGACCAGATCTTTGGTCTGTTCCGGGTCGGGGGCCAGATGTAGATAGGTATAGAGGATCTGACCTTCCCGCAGCATAGCGCGTTCCACGGCCTGAGGTTCCTTCACTTTCACGATCATCTCTGCATTGGCAAAGATATCGGCTGCTGTTTCGGCAATCTCTGCGCCAGCGGCCCGATAGGCATCGTCATCAGCCCCAATGCCAGTGCCAGCATTGGTCTCCACGATGACGTTGTGACCATGAGAAACCAGTTCGGCGACGCTTTCAGGGGTCAGGCCGACGCGGTATTCATGGTTCTTGATTTCTTTGGGAACACCGATGAACATATTCTTCACTCCTTGAATCGGATGATCATTGCGCCGTTGGCATGACGAACTCGGCACCGTCCGAGATGCTTTCGGGCCAACGCTGCATGATGGATTTCTGTTTGGTGTAGAAACGAACGCCTTCTTCGCCATAGGCGTGCATGTCGCCGAACAGGCTTTTCTTCCAGCCGCCAAAGCCGTGCCAGGCCATCGGAACCGGGATCGGAACGTTGACGCCGACCATGCCGACCTGAACCTGCTTGCCGAATTCACGCGCGACGTTGCCGTCGCGGGTGAACAACGACACACCGTTGCCAAACTCGTGGTCGTTGATCAGTTGCAGGCCTTCGGCGAAGTTCGAGACGCGGACGCAGGACAGAACCGGGCCAAAGATCTCTTCCTTGTAGATCTTCATGTCGGGGGTGACGTTGTCGAACAGGGTGCCGCCCAGGAAATAGCCTTGCTCGTGGCCTGCGACTGTGTAGTCTCGACCGTCGACCAAAAGGTCAGCGCCTTCGTCGACGCCAGAGTCGATGTAGCCTTTGATCCGATCACGCGCAGCGGCGGTGACAATCGGACCCATCTCGGCGTCCAGTTCAAGGCCATTCTTAACCTTCAGAGTCTCGGCACGCTCTTTCAGAACCGGCATAAGCTTGTGGGCAGCATCCCCAACCAGCAGAGCAACCGAGATTGCCATGCAGCGTTCGCCCGCCGATCCAAAGGCTGCTCCAATCAATGCGTCCGCCGCCTTGTTCATGTCGGCATCTGGCATGACCAGCATGTGGTTCTTTGCGCCGCCCAAGGCCTGAACGCGTTTGCCGTGCCGCGCGCCAACTTCGTAGATGTAGTTCGCAATCGGTGTCGAGCCGACGAAGGACACGGCCTTGACGTCGTCGTTCTCCAGCAACGCG